>CANGMH010000121.1 GCA_947454005.1 Verrucomicrobiota bacterium | reverse complement strand
GGAGGTCGGGTCGATCTGGTTCTGATAGTGTTGTCCATGCGCGATGTAGAACTCGCACATGTCGCTGACGAAGAGCGATCCGTCGGGCGCGCCGGCGATGTAGAGCGGCCGGAAGGTCTCGTCGTCGCTGCGCACCGCGGGCGCCCGGTCCACGGTCTCGAAGGTGGATCCGCGGAGCCGGCGCTCGCTGGTGAGCACGACGTTGTGCAGCGGATCGAGCGAGAAAAGCAGTCCTTGGTACGCCGCGGGGATCGCGGTTCCGCCGGCGGTGACACCGAAGTGGGTGAAGCGGACCGCGTCGTCCGACGTGCGCATCATCGGCAGCTCGCCGAAGGCGTACGGATCGCGCGCGGGACCGAATTTACCGGGATCCAGCCCTTGCATCGGGAAGAAGCCGCCCTGGACGAAATGCCATCCGCGCGTGCCGCCGCCGTTGTGTCCGGAGTGCAGGCGGCCCTGGTCGTCGAGCCCGAGCCCGAAGGTGTTCCCGCCGCCTTCCGCGAAGATCTCGAACGCCCGCGTGTCCGGATGATACCGCCAAACCAGGCAGCCTTCGAAATAGACGCCGGGCGAATCCGCCGGATCGAGCCCGGGCCGGACGACGCGGCACGAGGTGGTGCTGCCTTGGCCGCCGTAGAGCCAGCCGTCCGGTCCCCACACGAGGCCGTTGGCGACGGAATGCGTGTCCTCGAACCCGAAGCCCGCGAGCCGGACCTCGGGAGGTCCGTCCGGCACGTCGTCGCCGTCGCGGTCGGGGTAGAAGAGCAGGTAGGGCGTGTGCATCACCCACACGCCGCCGCGGCCGACGACCACGGAGTTGGCCATGTTGAGCCCGTCGAGGAAGACCTTGTGCCGGTCGTACACGCCGTCGCCGTCGGTGTCCTCGTGGACCGAGATGATGTCCGCGCCGCGGTCGTGGCCGGGCGGGGCCGGCGGCACATTGTCGTAGTGGGCGCGATAATATTTGTCGCGGCTGAGCATCTTCAGGCCGGCGGGGTAGGGGTATTGGCGATACTGGGCGACCCAGAGGCGGCCGCGTCCGTCGAAGCCGAAGTGGGTCGGTTGCGCCACCAGCGGCTCGCTCAACAGGAGATCGGTCGCGAGGTCGGCGGCGGGCCGCATCTTGGCGGCGGATTCCCCGGGCGGGAGCTTGGGGCCGTGGACCTGCTCGGCGCGTCCAAGCACGCGGCTCGATTCCTTGAACTGGTCGAACGTCGCCGACGCCGGTCGCTCCGTGAGCGCGCCACCGGGAGTGTAACCGTCTCCCGCGCGGGATTGCCACGGTCCGGCCAGCACGGCTTCCAGGAAGTAATCCATGATGAACGGCGCGTCGCCCAAGAAACCGCCCGGCCCGGCGCCCGGTGGCTGGTGGACCCGGATGGCGATCTCGTTCCATCCGCCTTTCATCAGGGTGCCGACCGGGACCTTGTGGCGGTGGACGGCATCGGCGCCGCTGCGGAACGCGGGCGGGAAGGAGCCGCCGGTGCCGATCTTCTTGCCGTTCACCCACACCTCATGCGCGCCGGCGAGGTCGCGGATGTTCACGCCGACCGACTCCTCGAACAGGTTCCGCTCGTGCTTGGAGAAGTACGAGTCGGGCACCTTCACCCAGGCCCGGTACCAAGCGGTCCCGGCGGTGGGCATCGGGCCGGGCACAGGGACGCCTCTCCATGCCGCGGGATCCCCAGGAGCTTCCGCGGCCAGGGCGACCGCGAAGGCGATCCACGTGCCTACGAGGCCGGCGAACGTCCGGGCGATGAGGTGCATGCTCCGCACAGTGTCCAACGCGGGCGGCGTTGGCAGCACTTTTGGCGGCGTCGCGGAAGGGACCGCCCCGGCGGGCGAGGACTCACTGCAGCCCGGTGCCGAACTGCATGCCGTTGGCGCCGGACGTGTCGTCGGTGGGGAACCAGAAGCACTTGAGCTTCTCCGTCGCGATGCTATTGCGTCGGCGGACCTTCTCGACGTGCAGGTCGCCCATCAGATGGTGGCCGCGGCCGCATCGCCACCCACGCCGATCTCGGCGACGTCCTCAACCGTCTACCCGCCATGACCACCGGCCAGATAGCGGGTACCCCTCACGAACCGGGCGAGCCCGGCAAATAGGCCATCCCGGATCGTGGCAACAGTGGGATAGTCTTCGCGCTATCTCACCCATGCACTCCGTCAGCAATCGGCGTGATGCGTCCTTTGATGCGATTGGTTCTCGATCGGATGACTCATCGTCGAGGTAGGGTTTAGCCCCATGGCAATCAAGCCGAACGCCGGCTTAGTGTCCGCGGTACGAGAACAACATCCACCTCACAGCGATATCAAAAGACGCACGGACAGGGATGGTGAAATCATCCGATCATACTCCAAGGCATCGGGTGGCGGAGCTTCTGTCGCGCTCACTGTGGACCGAAGTGCCTGCCATCCCGGCATCCTCCGCACCTGGCGCGTGTCCTACCCGATGGTCCACCAACTGAAGCTGACGTGAGCCTCCTCTCCTCCTGCTCGACGACGAAACGAATCCATGCCCTACCAAAGTATCAATCCCGCCAACGGAGAGATCCTTGAGACCTTCAAGGAGCTGACCGGGCCGAAATTGGAGAAGGCCCTCAAAACCGCGGCGGCCTGTTTCGAGAGCTGGCGGCACACGTCGTATACCCGGCGCGCTGCGGTGGCCTCCAAGGCATCCGCCATCCTGCGTCGACGCGTGGACGAGTTCGCCCGCCCGATGACGCTCGAGATGGGCAAACGCATCGACGAGGCCCGAGGCGAGGTGGCCGTCAGCGCGGACATCATCGACTACTATGCCAGACACGCCGAGCGCTTCTTGGCGCCGCGGAAACTCAAGCCCAAGTCGGGGCAGGCCGTGATCGAGAGCACCCCGCTCGGCGTGCTCTTTGGCGTCCAACCATGGAATTTCCCATACTACCAGCTCGCACGTTTTGCCGCGCCCAACCTGATGGCGGGCAATGTCGTGATGGTGAAACACGCGAGCTGTGTGCCGCAGTGCGCCCTCGCCTTCGAGCGGCTATGGCGCGAGGCCGGGGCGCCCGCCGGCGCCTACACCAATCTGTTCATCTCCCACGACCAGGTGAACAAGGTCATCGACGATCCGCGCATCCAGGGCGTGGCCCTGACCGGCGGGGTGGACGCCGCGTGCGGGGTCGCCGGGCGCGCCGGACAGAACGTCAAGAAGACCACCATGGAACTCGGCGGCAACGACGCCTTCATCGTGCTGGCCGACGCCGACCTCGGCCAAGCGGTGAAGTGGGCCGTATGGGCGAAGATGCACAACATGGGCCAGTGCTGCGTCGCAGCGAAGCGCTTCGTCATCGTCGAGAAGCTTTACGCCCGCTTCCTCGCAAGGTTCCAGACCGCCCTCGCCGCCTTCACGCCGGGCGATCCGATGGACCCTGCGACGACGCTCGCGCCGCTGTCCACCGAGGCTGCCCTGGCCACCTTGCTCGCACAGATCGGACGCGCCGTTGCCAAGGGAGCGACTGTGGCGCTCGGCGGCAACCGCGTCGCCCGCCCCGGCTCCTATATGCAGCCGACGATCCTGACGGACATCAAAGCCACGAATCCCGCCTACCGCGAAGAATTCTTCGGACCCGTCGCGCTCTTCTTCCGTGTGAAGAACGAGGACGAAGCCTTGGCCCTCGCCAACGATTCCGACTTTGGTCTGGGCGGCTCGGTCTTCACGCAGGACATCGCGCGCGGCCGACGCTTCGCCAGCCGCATGGACACCGGCATGGTCTTCATCAACCACCCGACATGGACGGCTGCGGACCTGCCGTTTGGCGGGATCAAGACTTCCGGCTACGGACGCGAACTCTCCGGGTCGGGCCTCCGAGAGTTCGTGAACAAAAAGCTCGTGCGCGTCCGCTCGCTCACCGCGGCGGCGTGACGGCTCGCTCCCTTATCCAGTCCACAGAAGCCCTCTTGCCATGCGATCCACCTCCTCGCCCGAGATTTCCGCCACCCATTCGTCCTCATGAACACAAAAGCCTATTCCGCGCACAGTGCGTCCTCGCTGCTGGCCCCCTCGCAGATCGAACGCCGCGATCCCGGCGATCATGATGTCCAGATCGAGATCCTCTTCTGCGGTGTCTGCCACTCGGACGTCCACACGGTCCGCAACGAATGGCTCGGCACGATCTACCCATGTGTGCCCGGTCACGAGATCATCGGACGCGTCGTGAAGGTCGGAGCGAAGGTCGTGAAGTTCGAGGAAGGCGACATAGCCGGCGTCGGTTGCCTGGTGGATTCGTGCCGGGCCTGCGCGAGCTGCAGAGAGGGTCTCGAACAGTTCTGCGAGGCCGGCGCCATCTTCACCTACAACTCGCCCGACAAACATTCCGGCGGCGTCACCTTCGGCGGCTACTCCGAAAGCATCGTCGTGGATGAAGCGTTCGTTCTGAAGATCCCGGATGGTCTCGACCATGCCGGTGCCGCTCCGCTGCTGTGCGCCGGCATCACCACGTATTCACCCTTGATGCACAACAAGGTGGGCAAGGGACAGAAAGTGGGCGTCGTGGGTCTGGGAGGACTCGGCCACATGGGGGTGAAACTGGCCAAAGCCCTGGGTGCGCATGTCGTGGTCTTCACCACGTCGTCGAACAAGGTGGAGGATGCGTTGCGGCTCGGCGCCGACGAGGTCGTTCATTCCAAGGACGGGGCAGCGATGAAGAAGCACCTGAACAGTTGTCATTTCATCCTCGATACGGTGGCCGGGAAGCACGACATCAATGCCTACCTTGTCCTGCTCCGGCGGGAGGGAACGTTGACCCAGGTCGGTGTCCCGTCCGAACCGCTCGCCGTGGATGTCAGCAACCTCATCTTTGGCCGCCGCAATTTCAGCGGCTCGCTCATCGGCGGCCTGAAGGAGACCCAAGAGATGCTCGATTTCTGCGGCCGGCACGACATCACCGCCGACATCGAACTCATCCCGATCCAGAAGGTCAACGATGCCTACGACCGACTCGTTAAGAGCGATGTCAAATACCGCTTCGTCATCGATATGGCGTCGCTCAGGCAGGCGAGTGCCCTCGCTTGAATCAACCATCGCCGAAGGCAACCGATGAATCCACGAGCACCCCGGGCCGAGAAGGAATTTGGCAGGGACATGAGGACGTTCGAGCAGGTCCCCGCCAAGTCCAAGGAGCTGATCGTCCTCCAGCAGCAGGCGGAGAAGGTGACCGGCCCGGCAGCGGTCGTCCTCAACAAGGTGATCCAGGAAGAAGCCGAGCGGGAACCTTCCCTGCCTTCTCTGTGAGAATGAGCCCGCTGCCGGACTCATCGGGTGTTCTCTCTCATCCCTCATCACCATGTATCTGACTGGCATCGGGACAGCAGTCCCGCGAACGCGTTACTCCCAGGCGCAGTGCTGGGCCGCGTTGCAGGAGGCGCCGCAGTTCTCTCGACTCGACCCGCGCTCCCATACGGTGCTGCGCAAGGTGTTGTCCGGTGACAACGGCATCGTGACCCGACACCTCGCGGTCTCGCATCTGGAGGAAGCCTTCGTCCTCACGCCTGATGCGCTGCACGCGCGCTTCGCCGAGCACGCGCCCGCGCTCGCCACGCAGGCCGCGGAACGCGCGCTCGCGGCAGCCCGTCTAATGCCCGCCGATGTGGACGCCATCCTCATCAGCACCTGCACCGGCTGCCTGTGTCCCGGACTCACGAGCTACGTGATCGAGAGGCTAGGCTTGCGTGCGGATGCGCAAGCGCTCGATCTGGTCGGGCAAGGTTGCGGCGCGGCGCTGCCGAACTGTCGCACGGCGGAAGCGTTGCTCGCCTCGGGACGTGCGCGCCACGTCCTCTCCGTCTGCGTCGAGGTGTGCAGCGCGGCCTTGTACCTCGACGACGATCCTGGGGTGCTCATCAGCGCGTGTCTCTTCGGCGACGGTGCGGGCGCGGCGGTGTGGTCAGCCCAGCCTGCCGCACACGCACGGCGCGTGGAGTGGACGGCGGCGGACACGCGACTCAGCCCATCGGACCGGGACGCACTGCGCTTCGAGCAACGCAACGGCATGATGCGAAACATCCTCACCCGCGACGTCCCCGCGCTGGCGGCAAGACATGTGGAAGCCCTGCTCGCCCGGATGCTCGGACAGAACTCGCTCGAACGCGCCGAAGTGACCGGCTGGATCCTCCACGCCGGCGGACGCGAGGTGTTGGCGGCGTTGCAGAAGCGTCCGGCATTCACTGCGCAGGATCTTCAGCGCAGCGCCGCGGTGCTGCGCGAGGTGGGCAATGTCAGCAGCCCGTTCGTGCTCTTCGTGCTGGAGCGCGCGCTCGCGGAGGATGCGCCCGGCGGCTGGTGGTGGATGTCATCGTTCGGCGCAGGCTTCAGTTGCCACGGTGCTTTCCTGAAAGTGGATTAGCCATGCGCCGCGTCGTCGAACCCGAATTGCTCGACGATCTGTCGCCGACAGATGTGCGGGCGATCCGTTCGCGCGGCGATCTGCGGCGGCTGAATTTCCTCATGGCTCACGTGGGTTGGCTTACCCGTGCGTTCTTTCGACAGCGCGAGGCGACTCCGGCCGACGCCGTGCCGTTGCGGCTGGTCGAACTGGGAGCGGGCGACGGGACGTTGCTGCTGGGACTGGCGCGTCGGTGGTCCGCCTTTGGGGTGACCGCGGAGGTCACAATGGTCGATCGGCACGATCTTGTCTCGCCGGAGACACGCCGCGCTTTCGCCGCGCTTCATTGGTCGGTGGAGGTCGTGGCTTCCGACGTGTTCGACTGGCTGGACTCGCCGTCGCCCGTCGCGGACGTGATGCTCTCGAATCTGTTCCTGCACCACTTTGAGGACGCACGACTGGTCACGTTGCTGCGACTGGCCGCCGAGAGAACCGATCTTTTCCTGGCGTGCGAGCCGCACCGCTCGCCGTTCGCGCTCGCGGCGGCCCGCTCCGTGGCGCTCGTCGGTTGCAACGGCGTCACCCGGCACGACGCCGTGGCCAGTGTCCGCGCCGGTTTCGCCGGTCACGAACTCTCGGCGCTCTGGCCGAACGCGGACCGATGGGCGTTGACCGAATCTCCAGCCGGCTTGTTCAGCCACGGCTTCATCGCGGGACGCTGTGGCTGAGACCATCACCATCGTGGGGGGCGGACTCGCCGGGTTGACGCTCGGCATCGGTCTGCGACAGCGGGGTGTGCCGGTCACGGTCTGGGAGGCGGGACGGTATCCGCGTCATCGCGTGTGCGGCGAATTCATCAGCGGGCGCGGCCAGGCTTCATTGGCGCGGCTCGGCTTGAAAGACAGCCTGAACGAAGCCGGAGTGGCCTGTGCCACGAGCGCGGCGCTTTTCTACGGGAAGAGGATGGTCGCCTCGCGTCCGTTGCCGGAAGCCGCTCTTTGCGTCTCGCGGTTCGTTCTGGATGGGCACCTCGCGCAAGAATTCCGACGGCGCGGCGGCGAACTGCGCGTGGGGACGAGATGGACGGGAGCGTATGGCGAAGGGGTCGTGCGAGCCGCCGGTCGGCGTGTCGAGCCCGCGGCGGACGGTTGGCGATGGTTCGGCTTGAAGGTCCACGCGCGCGGTATCGCTTTGGCTGCCGATCTCGAGATGCACTTCCGGCCGTCGGCCTATGTGGGGCTGTGCCGGCTACCGGGCGGCGAAGTGAACATCTGCGGCCTGTTCCGCAGCGCGACCACCGTGCCGGATCTGGCGCGATGCTGGCGTGGATGGCTGCGCGGCCCGCCTGGCTCCGCGCTGTATGAGCGGTTCTCGGGTGCGCAGTTGGACGAGGATTCCTTCTGCTCGGTCGCAGGCCTGGGCTTGCGTCCGCGGCGGGCGACCGAGCACCGCGAGTGGTGCGTGGGAGATGCGCTGACGATGATCCCGCCCATGACCGGCAACGGCATGTCCATGGCGTTCGAGTCCGCTGAGATCGCTCTCGGTCCGCTCGTGAGATTCAGTCGTGGTGAACTAGGCTGGGCACAAGCGCAGCAGGAGTCCGCACGTGCCAGCGACCAGGAGTTCACCTCGCGCCTGCGCTGCGCGGCGTGGTTGCAGCGGGCGATGTTCCTCCCGGCCGTGCGCCCGGCCCTGCTGTTCATGGCCGCGCGCTCCGCGCGGTTCTGGCGCGGGATGTTCGAGCGGACACGGTGACCGTGGCGTCGGCGCAGGCCCGGATGCGCCATCTGCGCTCCGGCCGGGAGACGATCTTCCACTCCGCGCTGCATGGAGGCGCGACAGGGTAACACCCCATAGCTTCGGGCCTCCCGGACTCATATCCTCATCATGTCGATCGACCGGACAGCGGAGCGATCCATCCGCGGCCAACAATAGGTCGATGAAAATATAATGAACGAGAACCAGATCGAGAAACTTCACGGGCTGTTGAAGGCCTTCAGCACCGTGATGCTCGTCACGATGGACGGCGGCGAGGGCCATGCCCGGCCGATGGCCGTGGCGCGGGTGGATGAGAAAACGGACCTCTGGCTGTTCACGTCGCGGGGCTCGGCCAAGGTCCGCGAGATCAAGGCCGATGCAAGAGTGCAGGTGCTCGGCCAGGATGGATGGACGAGTTGCGTGGCCTTGGTGGGCCACGCCCAGGTGGTGGAGGATCGCGCACTGGTCCGCGATATGTGGAGGCCCGCGTTCAAAGTGTGGTTTCCCGGCGGTGCGGAGGATCCGGAAATCGTGCTGCTCCACATCAAGGGTGAGCGCGCGGAATATTGGGACGGCACCGGACTGAATGGATTCAGCTACCTCTATCAATCCATCAAAGCCGTGGCGATGGGGACCACGCCGGAGATACGGGAAGGCGACCAGCACGGCATCGTGACGTTGGCGTAGCCCGTCAGAGCCGCGACTTGCCTTCCCATCCGGACACTTCTTGGGAGCAGATCCCGGAAAGCGAACGTCGTGAATTGTCCGAACCCAACGCCTCGCCCCAAGAACTGACATCATCTTTCAAAAACACGCGGTCCAGATAACATCAGCATCATGATAAACACACGCATCGGAAGTTTCCAACTCCTCGCCCTCACCCTGCTGTTCGCCGCAACGGGGACGGCCCGCATCGTCAGGGCCGGCGACAAGCGCGAAAGCAAGGACATCGTCGCGGTGGCCTCTGACGCAGGCAAGTTCAAGACCTTGGTCGCAGCCATCAAGGCGGCAGGTCTGGTTGAAACCCTGCAGGGCACCGGACCATTCACGGTCTTCGCCCCCACGGACAAAGCCTTTGCCAAGCTGCCCGCGGGAACCGTGGATGACCTGCTCAAGCCGGAGAACAAGGAGAAGCTGGTCGCCCTCCTCACCTACCACGTCGTGTCGGGCAAAGTCATGGCGGCGGACGTGAAGACGATGAAGGCCAAGACGGTCAACGGCCAGGAACTGGACGTGCAGGTCATCGACGGCAAGGTGACCGTGGACAAAGCCAAGGTGACCAAGACCGACATCGCGGCCAGCAACGGCGTCATCCATGTGATCGACACCGTGCTCATGCCGAACTGACCGACGCTGCCGGACGGAGGGGATCGGCTCCTCCGTCGGGCAGACCCTTTCCGGACCTTCGAGCAGAATCCGGCCGAGAAACCACCGTCTGGGAACAGAACACTCCAAGTGTTGAGGCTTCTCGGCCAAACCACCCGATAGAGAAAACAACAGTATGACCACATCCGCTACCGCACCCATCCAGTCCAAGGAAAAATCCAAAACCGGCGACATCGTTGCCGTCGCCTCAAACGCCGGCAACTTCACCAAGCTTCTCGCGGCGGCGAAGGCCGCCGGGTTGGTCGAGACGTTGCAAGGTCCCGGACCGTTCACGGTCTTCGCCCCCACGGATGAAGCCTTCGCGAAGCTGCCCAAAGGAACCGTGGACGCCCTCCTGAAGCCCGAGAACAAGGCGAAGCTCGCCGGCATCCTCACCTACCACGTCGTGGCCGGCAAAGTCATGGCGGCGGACGTGAAGACGATGAAGGCCAAGACGGTCAACGGCCAAGAACTCGACGTGAAGGTCATCAACGGCAAGGTGACCGTGGACAAGGCCAATGTCACCAAGGCGGACATCGCCGCCAGCAACGGTGTCATCCACGTCATCGACGCGGTCGTCATGCCGAAGTGACCGACTCTGCCGGTCGGAGGGGGCCGGCTCCTCCGTCTGGCAGGACCTTTTCCGACTTCGAGATCAACCACGGACGCAGATCGTCCCCCGACAGAACCACATAAAGACGATCGCATGAAAGTAATCGAAGACAGCATCACAGTCGATGTGCCCATGAGGCGGGCCTACAACCAATGGACCCAGTTCGAGGAGTTCCCCGTTTTCATGGAAGGCGTGAAGGAAGTGAGACAGCTCGATGACAAGCGCCTGCACTGGAAGGCGGAGATCGCCGGCAAGACCAAGGAATGGGACGCCGAGATCTTCGAGCAGGTCCCCGATCAGCGCATCGCTTGGCGTAGCACGGGTGGAGCGAAGAACTCCGGCACGATCCGCTTCACCGCCCTCGGTGCGGAGCAAACGAAGCTGAGCCTGCACCTGGAATATGACCCGGAAGGCGCCGCTGAGAATGTTGGGGCCGCTTTGGGGATGGTCTCCGCACGGGTCGCGGGCGACCTGAAACGCTTCAAGAATTTCATCGAAGGGCAGCCGGCTTCCGGTGGATGGCGTGGCGAGATCCATGGCCAAGAGGTCCGGCCGGCCAGCAGTCCGCGCTGAACAGGGCGCGCCCAAGCACACCGGCACCGGGGGCACCCGCATCGGACCTCCCATTCCACCGTCGGGTGTTATCGCGAGCGCGTCCGTCTGACGGAGGCAGTGGGCGATTCGGCGTTGAGCGATATTGCCGAACCGCCAGCGTGCTCGAGCCGAATGTCGGTCCG
>CANGMH010000120.1 GCA_947454005.1 Verrucomicrobiota bacterium | reverse complement strand
GGGCCTTCATCCTCGCCCGGGCCAACCGGGACCTTTCGCGCGCCCTCACCGCCACCCGGTTCGCGGAGGCACAGGCGCGGACCAATCTCCACCGCGCGCTCCTCGCGCAGATCCGTACCCGCCGGGGCGTCAACGAGATCGTCTCGCCGGTGGAGACGCTGGAGTTGCTCGCCCAGATCGCGCGCACCGCGCCCACGGCGGACACCCGCAACGAAGCGGTCCTGGCCCTGGCCGTGCGCGACGCGGAACGAGCGGCGTCCTCCGACCCGCTGCCGGTCGGCGGGCTCGTGTTCCGCCGATTCGCCCCCCCGGCCCGGCCCATCCGGCAAGCCTGCACCATCGACACCAGCCCGGACGGGCGCTTGGTGTTGGTCGGGTCGTTCGACGGGCTCCATCTCTGGGATTTCGCCGCCGGGCGGGAGATCTGGTCGCTGGAAAACGCCGGGTTGCCGTGGATGACCGCCGCCTTTTCGCCGGACGGGAAGTCGCTGGTGTGCAGCGCGCGGAACTTCGGCATCCAGCGGCGTCCGATCGAGATGTCCGACGGACCGGAATCCGGGCGGCTCGAGGTCCGCGTCGGCGCGCCGGAGTCCATCGGCCGCAGGTACGATTCCACCATCCAGTCGGTCCACCGCGGCGACCGGGACTGGCTCGTCGCGCTCGATCGCAACCCGCTCTACATCGTCCGCGCCGAACTATGGCCCGATGGCGACCTCGGTCGCGCGAAGGTGGTCGCCGCCGGCGAGCCGATGACCTGGGTGACCATCAGCCCGGACGAACGTTGGGTGGTGTCCACCACGTTCCCTCCCAAGGATGCCCGGCTCTGGGACGCGACGACCGGCCGCTCGCTCGGGCTGCTCGGCGCGACCGACGCCATCAGCGCCGGTTTCGCGCCGGACAGCCGCCACCTACTCACCCGCACGCAGACCGGCTACACCGTCTGGGATGTGACCACCCGTCAACGGGTCCACCAGTGGTCCACGCCCCAGAGCGGCATGGCTGGGCGCATCCGCTTCTCCGGCGACGGGCGTTGGCTCGCCCTGCTCCAGGGCAACGACCGCATCGTGGTCCACCGCGCGTCCGACTGGCAGGAGGCGGTCACGCTCACGCTGCCCAAGGTCGCGGACCTCTACGACTGCGTCTGGTCGCGGGACGACCGGCACCTGATTATGACCGGCATGGACGGCCACGTCACCGTCTGGGACTTCACGCTGCTTCGCCGGGAACTGTCCACCTTGGGCCTCGGAGTAGAAGAACGGACCTCGCTCCGGGTGTCGCGATAGGCGGTCGGCGGGAGATCTCTGGAAGATTCTTCGTCATCGAGGCGGATGGATGCCGTTCCACACCGGTAGCGCACCTGCTGCACCTACCGATGAATCCTCCGATGAAACCAGCTCTGCTCCGATCGCCTCGGCTTGTCTGTCTGCTTGGCCTCGCCCTCTGCGGCGCGGTCACGATCCACGCCCAGAACTTCGCGCTCAACGGCAGCTTCGAGGACCCAGGCGCGCTCTCCAATGACGCCGGGGACGGCTTCGTGGATGGCTTCGATTCGATTCCCGCCGGCGGTACCTCGATCACCGGCTGGACGGTGATCACCCACGAGATCGCCCGCGGCATCAGAAACGATGCCTATATCGTAGCGTCCGAAGGTTCGTTCTTCCTTGATCTGACGGGCTACATGGGCTCCGGGGCCGGCTCCGGCGGTGTGTCGCAGACGATCACGACCACCCCGGGGGCGACGTATCGCTTCGCCTTCGATCTGGGCACGCTGCAAGGCGATTCCAATTCGGATGGCCCCATCTCGGTCACCGCCTCGGCCGCCGGTCTTTCGCCGAGTTTCACCCACGACCCCGGCGGCATCGGCAACCAGTGGGCCAACTACGGGTTCGATTTCGTCGCCGCGTCGGCGTCGACGGAGATCAGCATCTTGGGCACCGGCGGTAAGTATTACATCGGTTTGGACAATGTCTCGGTCACCGCGGTGTCCCCCGTGCCTGAACCCGGTCACTACGCCGCCATTGCCGGGCTGGCTTTGGTCGCCTTCGGTGGTTGGCGGCGATGCCGGCGATAAGTGGGTGGAAGATTCGTCGTCATCGGGGCGCGCCGATGACGTTTCACCCGGAAGACAAGTCATGTCCTCGGCTGTTTGACCGACTGTTCCTCTCGTAGATCAACCCGATCATGAAACCGCTGCCCGCAACTCTTCTCACCGCCACGTTGACCGCCACCGTAGCCATCGTCGCGCCCTCGGCCCAAGCCGCCGTCATCGTCCTGCAGAGCGCGACCGCTACGTACTCGCAAAGCGGTTTCCCTGTGGGCGGGACGATCGACGCGGATAGCAACAGCGGTTGGGCTGTCGACCCCAACCAAGGGCAGGACCAGACCGCGGCGTTCGAGACCCAAGCCGACGCCGGTTTCGCGGGCGGTTCCGAGCTGACGTTCACCCTCGGCACGCACCGCGCCGATTCATTTCACAATCTCGGCCGCTTCAGGTTGTCCCTCACCACCGATGACCGCAGCGCGTTCGCCGACGGCCTGGCGACCAGCGGTGACGTGACCGCGAACTGGATCGTGTTGGACTTGGCCTCCGCCAGCTCCGCCAACGGACAAACACTCACCGAGCAGCCCGACTTCTCGCTCTTGGCCAGCGGTACCAATCCGGGCATCGACACCGTGACCGTCACCGCCCTGACCAGCCTGACGGGCATCACCGGCATCCGCCTTGAGATGCTCACCGACGCGAGCTTGCCCGGCGGCGGCCCGGGCCGTGCTTTCAACGGCAATTTCGTGCTCACCGGATTGTCCGTGAGCATCACCGCGGTCCCTGAACCCGCCCACTACGCCGCCGTCGCCGGACTGGCCTTGGTCGGCTTCGGCGCGTGGCGGCGGTGCCGGCGATTGTCGGGCGGAAGATTCTTCGTCTTCGCGGCGGGGCGATGATGTTTCACCCGGAGGACACGTGATCTCGTCGCCTGCTTGACCGTCAACTCCCCGCGCTGAGCCACCCACTCATGAAACCACTGCCCACAGCCCTCCTCACCGCCACGTTGACCGCCACGGGAGCCATCCTTGCGCCTTCGGCCCAAGCTGCGGTCCTCGTCCTGCAGAACGCGACCGCGACAATATCGCAGGACCAATTCAGCGTCGCCAAAGCGGTCGATGGCACCACCGCCGATGACCGCGGGTGGGCCATTCTTCCCGGCACCGGCGCGGCCCAGACCGCGGTGTTCGAGACCCAGTCGGACGTCGGCTTCGGAGGCGGTTCGGTGCTGACTTTCACGCTCGAGAGTCTTCACACCAGCCCGTTCCACACGCTTGGCCGCTTCCGGCTCTCGCTGACGACCGATGACCGCAGCTCCTTCGCCGACGGTTTGGCGACGGGCGGTGGTGTCACCGCCAACTGGACCGTGTTGGACTTCGCCTCCTTCAGCTCCGCCAACGGGCAGACGCTCACCGAACAGCCCGACTTCTCGCTCTTGGCCAGCGGCACCAATCCCGCGACGGACACTTTGACCCTGACCGCCCCGACGAGCCTGACGGGTATCACGGGCATCCGCTTGGAGATGCTCACCGACGCCAGCCTGCCCTCGAACGGCCCGGGGCGCGCTCCCAACGGCAACTTCGTGGTCACCGAAATGTCCGTGAGCATCACCGCGGTCCCTGAACCCGTCGACTACGCCGCCTTCGCCGGACTGGCTTTGGTCGCATTCGGCGCGTGGCGTCGGTGCCGGCGCTAGAGGACCGAAGGTTTTCCCTGGAACACCCAACCCATCCGACTTTTCGTATGCACACCAGCTCTTCCGTCCGTTCCGTCCTCGGTGCAGGCCTGCTGCTGGCACCGGTCCTCGCCCAGGCGGCCGCGTTCAGCTTCGGCGATGACTGGTCCCTCAGCGCCAATCCGCAGAACGGCTATAGCTACGGCCATGCCGCGAACACCACGGGCCCCCTGACGCTATTCGATCAGGGTTTCGAATCGCAGGCGAATGTCGAGCAGTGGCGGACGCTCGGGGTGCTCTTTCCATTGATCGCGAAGAACACCAGCGGCAGCGACATCGGTAGCGGCACCACCGTGGTCATCCCGGCCGCGTCCAGCCGCTACTTGCTGACGCACCCCAGCGACAGCGGCCGATACTCCGTCATCAGCTATGCGTTGCCGCTGACCGGAACGCTCGCCTTCAACGCGGACTTCGCCAGCCAGGACACGGCCGGAGCGACCACGGACGTGCACGTCTTCCTCAGCGGGACCGAGCTGTTCTCCGGCAACATCAGCGGCATCGGCAGCACCCTGTCCTACGCGACGCCTGGTGGCGGCCTCGCTGTCACGGCAGGAGACACGCTGGAGGTCCGCGTGGGCTTCGGTGCCAACGGCAACTACTTCAACGACTCCACCGGCGTGAAAATGGAAGGGAGCATCTCCGCGGTCCCCGAGCCCGCCGACTACGCTGCCTTCGCCGGACTGGCCTTGGTCGCCTTCGGTGCGTGGCGACGGTGCCGGCGATAGGCGGGTGGTGCTCCGCGCTCGGTCGTCGGCTTGGTCAAAGCGCGGAGTCCGCAAGGTCTTGACGTGCGCGTGGCTTGCCACCGTTTTCGGGTCCCGGACGCGCGTCCGTTTTCACGAAAGCCGTCCTGCCGGCCCGAAAGCGGGGTCGGAAACCAGAACAACAGTCAAGACGGGCCGCTTCGCGACCCGCCGCGCTCTGCCACAGCACTCCAAGACGCTACCGCGACTTCCCTTGGCTCGTGCGGAGTCCGCGGGGTTTCAGGTGAGAGCGCAAATCGCCATTCTGAGCGACCTTCGCATCGGCATGCTCGAAGCCTTTTCGGCGGTCTTCAGTCCCACCGTCCGGTCCGCCGACAAAAGGATGGCCCCACCTCGTTCTCCATCCGGCACCGGGTTGCAGGCCAAGGCGTAGCGCCGGGCGTCCGGCTCGCTGTCGTAGCCGGGCCGCCGGGGCCTTTTGCCCGGCCGGCGCAGCGGCGCCGGATGCAGCATCTCCTCCATGACACGCGGCGTGAGGAACTCCACCGCGGGGGTACTCACGTCCATGGGCGTGCGTGGATGGATCTTCCCGGCGTCGAGCAGCCCTTGGGGGGAAGTCCGGCAGGCTCTTCGCATCCTGCTCGCGTCAGCGTCACCCGGTACCGATCGGCGAGCCTCGAACAATCGTCCCGGGATGTCCCTGCGGGTTGATCGGGGGGCGGGCTTGCCACCGACCTCGGGGTCCGCCCGTCTCGGTTCGTCGGATTTATTGCTTGCCGTCTTTGTGCCCTAACGATATTCGGCAAACGCGCTAAGGCAATGGCCTAGCTTATGTAAGAATAAACCAATCATGTAGAACCTATGAATCCAAGATCCCTGATCGTCGCCGCTGCCGTCGCCGCCGCTTCCATCGTCGCCCACGGACAGATCGCCCAATGGACGTTCGAGACGACACCTCCCGCCGACTTGGCGAATTCCACCGATATCGGGCCTCTCTCCGCCGATGTCGGCAGCGGAACCGTCCGCGGGCACCACGCGTCCGCCGCATCGGATTGGCTGACGCCGCCCGGGAACGGCTCGGCGAACTCGGTCTCGGTCAACACGTGGGCGCCCGGCGACTATCTCCAGTTCGCGGTCTCGACGCAGGGAGGGGGAGGAGCGTCCCGGTTGGAGATCAATTGGGACCACACGAGTTCGGGCAGCGGCCCGCGTGATTTCGGCCTCCAGTACAGCACCGACGGGACGTCGTTCACCACGCTCTTCTCCTATTCGGTCCTGGAGAACGCGGTCGTCGCCTCCCCGTCGCCGGACGCGCGCAACGATTGGCGGAGCAGCGGTGGCCGCCAGAGTTTCTACACGTTCAGTGCCGACACGGGCTCGGTGCCCGGCGGGCTCGTGGGACTCGACACGGTCTATTTCCGCCTGACGGATGCCGGGACGGTCAGCGCCAACGGCGGCACGGTCACGGCGGGAGGGACCTCGCGCGCGGACAACTTCACGGTCAACTTCGCCGCCGTCCCGGAGCCCGAGGAGTACGCCGCGATGTTCGCCGCGGGCTTGATCGCCTTCGCGGTCGCGCGGCGTCGTTGGGCGCGTCAGCAGTGAGCGCCTGGCATCCATGAAAAAGCCCTTCCGTGAGGAAGGGCTTTTTCGTCCCGAGGATCCTTGGGTCCCGCCTGGGGGGATCGAGGACAGGTCTGGGAGGCGACGGCGCACGAGAAACCATATGGAACCGGTCTTCCCTCCAGACAACAAAAAACCCTTCCGGCCGGAGCCGGAAGGGTGGGTGATCGGCGAAGCCGGATCAGAACTTGTAGATGACGTTCACGGCGACGCTCAGGTCGTTCTTCTGACCGTTGAACGGCGCGGCGACGGAGCCACCGGCGACGTGGTCCCAGCGGAATTCCGCGCGGGTCACGACGTTGGCCCAGAGGGAGTAGTCGATCGTGGCGGTGAGGCCGGTGATCTTCTCGTCGTTGGCACCGTAGAGGACGCCGCCGCTGTTGTTGGCGTACTCGCCGCGGAGGTTGCCCTTGAGCTTCTCGGTGATCTGGTAGGAGGCGTAGACCGCGTAGGCGTTGGCGTAGGAGCCGTTGGCCGTGAGGTTCGCGACGTAGTCGTAGGCGACGCCGAGGCTGAGGGCCTTGATCGGGGTGGCGATGGACGCGCCGCTGTAGAGGTTGATGGTGTCCTTGACGACATCGTTGCCGCCGTCGATCACGCCCGCGTACAGCGAAGAACCGGCGAGGAAGCCCCAGCTCTCGGGAGCCTTGACCGTGATCCCGGACATGAACGTCTTGCGGGACTCGGTGGCGACCTTCGCGTTGATCGCGCCGGCGTAGGTGTTGGCGACGCCGGCGGCGAGACCGAACACTTCGGTGAACTGGTAGGTGGCGAGCACGCCGGTGTGGCCGAGCGGCTCGTAGGCGAAGCCGAACGAGCGGCTGAAGTTCGGGTTGGCGTAGCTGTCCGCCACCTCATAACCGATGATCGGATCGAACTGGCCGATCTTGATGTCGATGCCGTTGCCGACCGGGGCGCGGAGCGCGACGTAGGCCTGCTTGATGGCGAGGTTGCTTCCGACACCAGTGCTGCCCGGGAGACCCGCGGCGTCAGGGCCGGCCCAGAGCTCGGCTTTGTAGCCGGCGGACCAGGTGCCCTCGTCGAGAGGCTTCTCGAGCTGGAGCTTGACGACGTTCAGGTTGAAGCCGTCCTGGCGGTTCGCGCCGGTGTTGATGAAGCGGTTGGCCTGGGCGGCACCGGTGCCGAAGTTCCAGATCGCCGACGTGTCGACGTAGCCGCTCAGCGTGGTGGCCGGCAGCAGGGTGTTGACCGGGTGGGACTCTTCCGCGAGCACCGCCGAAGCGAGGCCGACCACGCCCGTGGCCGCCAAAGCGACTGTCCATTTGTTCATCATGTCAGTTCCTCCTGAGTTGTTCTGTGTGTGTTGTTGACCAAGTTACAAAGACGAAAAGTATCCGTCTCGGGCGCCTGAATGGCGCAACTGGGCGGACAATAGGAATCGGTGCCGACGGTTGACAACTAGTTTTTCCGAGGGCCAAAGGCAGGCGCTGGCACCGGATCGGGCTCACGCGTCCACGGTCTCGCCCGGGCCCGGTTGGAGCACCTTCATGCGGGGGTGGCGCTGCCGGAGCTGGTCGGCGATCCACGCGCGCGCGTCGGCGGCCCCGTGGCCGAGGACCACCGTCTGGGGATCCGCTTGGGCGACGAAATCGAGCAGGTCCTCGCGGTTGCCGTGGGCGGTCAGGTCGAAGTCGTCCACCGTGCAACGCTTGGTCAGCTCGCCACCGCTCCCGCTGAACAGGAACGGCACCCCCGGCGCGGCCATCCGGAGCCGGGCTCCCGGCGAAGAAGGATCGGTGTAGCCCACGAAGAAGATCCCGTGGCGCTTCTCGCCCGCCATCCGCAGGGCGAGGTCGTGCGCGCCGGTGTTCTCGCTCATCATGCCGGCGGTCATCACGAAGATGCGGCTGTTGTTCAGGCTGATCTGGGCGAGTTCCTTGGGCGACGAGACGATGAGGTTCAACGCCTGGGTCAGCTTGAGGCCGGGATGCGAGCGGTTCGTCCGTCCGGACTGGAGGTCGTAGATCTCGGTGAAGACGCGTCCCAATCCGCCGATGTGGACCGGCTGGCGCTTCATCTTCCCGGTCTGCATCTGCAGGGCGAGCATCGCGAGGATCTCCTGGGTGCGCCCGAGTCCGAAGGCCGGGATCAGCACCGTGCCCTTGCGCGCCTGGACCTCGCGGATCGATCCGGCGAGCCGCTCCATCTCGGTCTCGCGGGTGAACCCGGGAGGAAGCTGCCGCGCGCCGCGGGTCGTCTCGAGGACGACCACGTCGGCCTTAACCCCGTCGAACTGCGCGCCCTTGAGCAGGGTCTGGTCGTGGAAGCAGACGTCGCCGGTGTAGAAGAGCTTCTTGCGGGTGCTCCGGACGAGCACGCCCGCCGAACCGAGCGTGTGCCCGGCATCGAAGAACTCGAGCGTCGGGACCGCCGCCCGGCGACGGGATGCCGCCCAAGCGATCTCGCGCCGGTAGGGCACGCCCTGGAACACGGAGGCGTAATCGTCGACCTGTTCATGCGTGAAGAGCGGATAGTCCTTGATCCCCAGCTCGTCGCGCTGGCGCACCATCACGTTGACCGAATTGTGCAGCACGCGCTCGCTGAGGAAATAGCTCAGGTCGCTCATGAACACCGGCGCATGCGGGAAATATCGCAGCGCCACCGGCAGGCCGCCGATGTGGTCGAGGTGGCAGTGGGTGATGGCGATGGCGTCCAGCTCGACATCCTTGACCTGCTCGAAGAGCGGGAGGCTTTCCGCGCCTTCGCGGCGGGGATGGGAACCCGCGTCCATCAGCAGGTGGTGCCCGTCGGTCGCCACGAGCCAAGCGCTCGCGCCGATATCCGCGTCGGGATTCAAGTTGGTTATCTTCACGGGCCAGTGTTGGCAGGATCCGCGCCCGCTGCGAACCACGAACTTGTCCCGCACAGTTCCGCATCCCATCCTCGGGCATGGTCCGCCTCTGGATGCAGGTCTTCGCCGCGGCCGCGGCGTTGCTGCCCGCCCCGGCTTCCCGCGCGGCGGTCGATGTGCCGTCGTCGGCCCCCGTGAGTCGCGCCGCGGTCTTGCGATCGATGGAGGAGATCATGGGCCCGCTCCCGGGCCCGGAGAAGCGTTGCAGGCTCGATGTGGAGCTCGTCGAGGAGACCGACCAAGGCACCTATGTGCGGCGCTTCCTGACGTACCAGAGCGAGCCCGGCGGCCGCGTCCCCGCCTATCTGCTCATCCCCAAAGCCGCGCTGACCAACCTGGCCGCGCGCAAGTTCCCCGCCGTGCTCGCGTTGCACCAGACCCACGCCGCCGGGCAGAAGGTGGTCGTCGGTCTGGGCAGATCGCCGGACGACGAATATGGCGTCGAACTCGCGCAGCGCGGCTTCGTCGTGCTGGCGCCGCCATATCCGCATCTCGCGGGCTATGCGCCCGACCTGAAGGTGTTGGGTTGCTCCAGCGGCACGATGAAGGCCGTCTGGGACAACGTCCGCGGGCTCGACCTGCTCGCCTCGTTGCCGTTCGTGCGGACGAACGGCTTCGGCTGCATCGGGCATTCGCTCGGCGGTCACAACGGACTCTTCACCGCCGCCTTCGACGAACGGGTCGAGGTCGTCGTGACGAGCTGTGGTTTCGATTCGTTCCGCGACTACCGAGGCGGCGACCCCGAAGTGTGGCAGTTGGAGCGCGGTTGGTGCCAGACGCGCTATATGCCGCGGCTCGCGGCGTATCGCGGACGGCTGGAGGAGATCCCGTTCGATTTCCCTCAGGTGCTGGCCGCCATCGCGCCGCGGCGCGTGTTCGTCAGCGCGCCGGTGGGTGACTCGAACTTCCGCTGGCAGAGCGTGGACCGCGTGGTGTCCGAGGCGCGCGGACTTGCCGCCCGCCTCGGCGTGGCGGCGGACATCCGGGTCGAGCATCCGGCCGGTCCGCACCGCTTCCCGCCGGAGCAGCGCGCCGCGGCGTATCGGTTGCTGGAAGGGATCGCTCGACAGGCCGGCCCCTAGCAGATCATCAATCCGTCCCATGGTTCACCGGCCCCTCCGCCCCCCCGGCGGGCCAGCACAACCCGCCGGTCCGACTTAGCCTGATATGCCTTCGATGCTCACCATCTTGTTCAAGACCGGCTGGTTCCTGGCCACCGGGAACGCCCCCCGGAAAGCGTTTTGGCTCGCGCGCCACGAGGCGCCGACCGGGGTCTCTTACCGGCAGATCCCTTGGGCATGGCTGCGCGCCGCGAAGGAATCCGGCGGCACTTGGGAGGACTTGGCGATCTCCGGAGGCTCGCTTCGCAGCCGTGCGCTCGGGCTGGATTGCGCCGCCTCGCCGCTCTTGCAAGGACCGGGGTTCGGCGAACTGCGCGAGGCAAAGGCCCTCGGTTGGTCCTTCCAAGCGGAAGGGCCGGCCATCCTTGCCCAGGGCCGCGGGGTCACTTTACGGTTGGAGATCGCCGAGGAGGTGCATCTGCTGCACGAGATCTTCGTGCAGGACTGCTACGGACTCGCCGTGCCCGGCCGGTGGCGCGTGCTGGACATCGGGGGAAACGCCGGCTTCGCGGCCCTGTCCTTCGCAGTTCGCCCGGAGGTCTCCGAGGTCCTGTCTTTCGAGCCTTTCGGGCCCACCGCTGACGCTTATCGGCGCAACCTCCTGCTCAACCCCGCACTCAGTCCGAAGATTCAACTGCGGCCGGTCGGCCTTTCCGACCAAGACGGCGAGGTCACCGCCGACTATGTCCCGGAATTGCGCGGCAGCATGTCCACGGCCGGCTTGGGGCAATGGCGCGAGGCGAGCGACGTCCGCTCCATCCCCGTGACCCTGCGGCTG
>CANGMH010000119.1 GCA_947454005.1 Verrucomicrobiota bacterium | reverse complement strand
TCCGGCCGTCGCGGTCGAAGTGCGCGACCGTCGCGGCCTTGGTCCGGCCGTCGATGCGCACGGTGCCGAAGAACTGCTCGACCGTGTGGGGTCCCGCGGACGGCGATCCGGGCGGACGCGAGTTCCACCGGGCCTCCGGGCCGAAGGTCTTGTCGAGCGTGCCCGGGCCGAACGTGCCCGCATGCAGCGGCCCGCTGACGAATTCCCAGAACGGGTCGAACTCGGTGAACTTGGCCCGCGCCGGATCGTAGTGGTGCGAGGCGGCGTAATGGACGTCCGCGGTGAGCCAGACCACGTTGCGGACGTCGGCCGCCTTCATCGCGCGGAGCAGGTCGGCGATCTCCAGCTCGCGGCCGATCGGCGGACCGTCGTCGCCGTTGGCCGCGGCCTCCCAGTTCTTCGGCCCGTCGGACACCAGCAGCGCCAAGGGCATGTCCGAGCAGATCACCTTCCAAGTGGCCTTGCTCGCGACCAAAGCGCTCTTGAGCCAGGCGAGCTGCGTGCCCCCCATGTAGGCGGATCCGGGCATCCCCGCGCTCTGGCGGTTCGGGCTGTTCGCGTCACGATGGCTCCGGAGGTCGAGGAAGAAGAGCTCGCACAGCGGCCCGCGCGGCACGACGCGGTAGATGACATTCTCCGCGCTCGGCCTCACCGGCTGGTAGTCGAAGAACGCCCGGCGCGCGCGGGCGGCGAGCACGTCCACGCTCTTCTCGGTATAACGGACGTCCTCGTCGAGCTTCTGACCCGGGTACCAGTTGTTGCGCACCTCATGGTCGTCCCATTGGGCGAAGACCGGGACGGCCGCGTTGAAGGCCCGCACATGGCGGTCGCCGAGGTTGTAGCGGTGCGCGCCGCGGAACTCGGCCAACGTCTCGGCGACCTTCGCCTTCTCGTCGCTCACGAGGTTGCGCCACTGCTTGCCGCCGGGCAGCGCCACCGAGGCGGTGATCGGGTTGTCGGCATAGATCGTGTCGCCGCAGTGGACGAAGAAATCAGGCCGTGCCTCGCGCAGGGCGGCGTAGGTCCGCATGCCGTCGCCGTCGGGACTCGTGCCGTAGCCTTGCCCGCAGGTGTCGCCGCTCCATGCGAAGACGACATCGCGCGCGTCCCGCGCCGCGGTGACCAGCTGACCGACGACCGGCTCGGCGGTGCGGTTGCCGGCGGCGTCCTCGAACGCGACGCGGTAGAAGATGCGCTCGCCGGCGGGCAGGTCGCGCAGCAGGAGCTTCGCCGTGTGGTCCGCCTCCGGACCTGTGACCGGGCCGGCGACACGGCGCGCCCCGGCGAAGGATTCCGCGGTGCTCCACTCGACCTGCATCGTCGCGGCGCGATCGGTCCGGGCCCAGACGACGGCTGAATCCGCGGTCACATCGCCGCTCATCACCCCGTGGGTCACCCGGGGCGAGGCGCCGCCCAGGATCGCGGGCCCGGACGACTGCGCGCGGACGAACGCGGGAGCCGTCAAGGCGGCGGCGCTCGCCCGAAGCAAGCGGGAGGTGAACTCACGGCGGGAGACGGCCTCGGTCATAAGGCCAAGGTGCCGCCGAAGCGCCGCGGAAGCCAGCGAGGAGACAATGCCGGGGTTGATGAAAAGGGGCCGGCGCACGTGCAGCCGGTCTTCAACCCGCTGCCGCGACGGTTCGTGCCCGCCCGGGCGAGAGGCGACGCCTCAGCGATCGGACACAGGCGACGAAGGACGGACCGGAAAGTCCGGCCCCCGGCGATGGGCGGCCGGCCTCCGATCAAGGTGCGGCCGACACCGGCGCGACCGGATGACCGTGCTTGTGGCCGGCCTTCGCGGTGAGGTCGAACTGGACCTTTCTCACATCCCACGGGACGGCCTCGGCCTGTCCCTCGATGATCCTGTAGAAATGGTCGGGTTGGAGACCGGCGAAGGTCTGCGTCTTCCCGGTGGTCGGCCAGAAGACCTCGACGCGGGTGATCTCCGTCGCCTTGCCCAAGCCGATCTCCTGCCGGAACGGCGAGGAACCGAAGCTACCGCCGGTGCTGACGGTCTTGCGGATGGACCGGGGGCCGTCGGCGGACACGGTGTCCACCCTGATCCGGGCGCCGAGCGCGGCGCGGTTGGAAGCGCGGCCCTCGAACTTGAACGTGACCCAGTGGTTGCCGTGGCCAGGGTTGAGGAAGAGCTGGTTGTAGGCGACGTCGCCCGTGTTGGCGCCTCCGACGACGCTGTAGATGTCCTGGTCGCCGTCGTTGTCGAGGTCGGCGAAGGCGAGGCCATGGCCCTTCTGCAACTGTCCGAACCCGCCGGAGGTCGTCACTTCTTGGAATCGTTTCCCGCCGTCGTTCCGGAACATCCGATTGGGGATGAGCGTGGTCAGGTCGGGGTTGCCGGTACCGGCGTAGAAATCGAGCCATCCGTCGTTGTCGAGGTCGCCGAAGTTCCAGCCCATCGCGTGGACCACCTTGAACAGGCCGACCTCTTTGGTGACGTCCCGGAAGGTGCCGTCGTGCTGGTTCCGGAAAAGCCGCATGCGCTCGCCCTCGCCCGGCAACCCGAGGTAATCGGCCGCGACGTCGCCGACGTTCCGGATGCCGTAGCCGGACACCACGATGTCCTCCCATCCGTCGTTGTCGTAGTCGAACATGGCGGTGGGGAAGCTGTGCGGCGGCTCGCCGACGCCCGCCTTGGTGGTGACGTTCTCGAAGCTCCAGGCGGCCCCGTTCGTGCCGCCGGCGCGCGGACCGGCGTTGCGGAAGAGCAGGTTCGGCTCGTTGAGCCGGGAAAGATAGAGGTCCGGCCGGCCGTCGTTGTCGATGTCGCCGGTGGCGACCCCCTTCACGAATCCGATCACCGCGATGCCGCAGGCAGCGGCGCACTCGGTGAAGGTGCCGTCGCGGTTGTTGTGGAAGAGCTCGCAGACGTGCACGTCCTGCGGGCTGGAGGATTCGTTGCCGATGAAGACGTCGAGCCAGCCGTCGCCGTCGTAGTCGAGCCAGGCGGCGGTCTGCGTGGGGTGGAAACTGAGCAGGCCCGCCGCCTCGGTGACGTCCGTGAACGACCCGTCGCCGTTGTTGTGCAGGAGCGAGTTCGGGTGGCGTCCGGCAGGCCCCAGCCAACCTCCGCGCAGGACGAACACATCGGGCCGGCCGTCGTTGTCGTAGTCGGTCTGCTGGATGTTCAGCCCGCCCGGGTACCCGGTGAGACCGGCTTCGTCGGTGCGCTCGGAGAACGTGCCGTCACCGTTGTTGTGGAACAGCCTGAGCGTGCCCTTGAGGTCCCAGGTCGAGGTCATCACGTCGAGGAAACCGTCGCCGTCGAAGTCCTCCAGGATCACCCCGCCTGCCAGTCCCCCGCCGTCGAGCCCGAGCGGGCCCGCGACGTCAGGGAAGCGCTTGATGTCATAGTCCGATGCGAACCGTTCCGGCGGGATGACCCAACGGGACGGCACCTGGTCGGGCCATTGGCCCAGGGTCATGTACGCGATGTTGAGAAGCCAGCGCGCCTTCAGGTCGGTCGGACGCCGCTCCAACAATTCGTTGAACAGGCGGATCGCGCCTTGGGAGCCGCGCGGAAGCAGATGGACGCCGCCGCCGCTGATGGGGAACAGGCACGATTCGGCGTTGTGGTTGACGATGCAGTTCTCCTGTTCGCCGAGGCGGAGCATGCAGGTGGCGCGGAGCATGCGCAGGAGGTCGCGTTGCCGTGGCCCGAGGTCGATCCCGTGCTGGTCCATGTAGGCCTCGAACTGCTCGAACTGGGTCTTCGCGTCCTCGCTGCGGCCCCAGTTCAACAGCTGCTGACCGTACTGCGACATCAGTTGCCCGACCTCGCTCGGTTCGGTCGCCACGGCCAACCGGCGTTGGAGCTGCATGGCGAGTTCGGCGCTGGTGTAGGCCTGGCCGGCGGGGTTCGCCTCGGCCTCGGCACGGATCTTCTCGAAGCGCTCGATCATCCGGACGGTTCCGGGCGGCAGCGGACGGCCCTTGGCGGAGCCCGTCGAAGCGATGGTCTTCGCGGCATCCGCTGCGGCGGGAGCAGAGGGCGTCTGCGCGGCGGCCGTCCAGGCCAGTGCCGCGACGAGCCCGACGATGGCCGCCTTCATGCGCCAGCGGCAGGATCCGGGGAGCTTGGCCGTTTCAATGGTCGGAAGGCGCATGGATAGGGACGTTCACAGATGTCGATGTCGACACCGAGGACCGCGCCGCCATTCGATGTTTCCGGCGGGCCGACAGGCCGCCGTCGGGGGCGAGCTGCCGGAGGCCGCGAGGCATGGCATCAGGTGCCGGTCCGCGAGTGTCCGTGGACCGCTGAGACCGTTCCGACCGGAACCGGTTACAATTGAGAACAATGATCCGCGGAACGCCTGGGCAAGAAACTCCGCGAACCGTGGACAAATGTGAACGAGAGGAGATTCTTGCTGCCCAAGCAAGGTCCGGACGGGGCCATCGGAGCCCGACGGCAGACATCGGGCGCTTTACCGGCCCGGGCCCGTGGACCGGTCACTTCTTCGGGCCCTCGGCGTGGGGCTGGACGGATCCGGTCGCGAACCGCACCCGTTTAACGTCCCACGGCTTGGCCGCCGCGTCGCCCTCGCGGAAGGTGTAGCAGCGGTCGCGGTCTATGCCCGTCAGCACCTGGATCTTGCCGGTCGCCGGCCACAGCACCTCGACCGACCGGATCGCCGAGGCGTCCCCGAGGCCGATCTCGGCGCGGAGCGGGTTGCAGCCGAAGCTGCCGCCGGTGTCCACCCAGCGGTAGATGTCGCGCGGGCCGCGGGACGTGGCGACCGAGACCTTGATGCGGGCGCCGATGGCGGAGCGGTTCGAGCGGACGCCCTCGAGCTTGAGCGTGAGCCAGTGGTTCGTGCCGCCCGGGTTCTCGTAGAGCGTGTGGTGGTACGGGTCGCCGGTGAAGGCCCCGCCCATGTTCTCGAAGACGTCCTGGTCGCCGTCGTTGTCGAGGTCGGCGAAGGCGACGGCATGGCCCTTCTGGAGGTTCCCCGTGCCGGTGGCGGTGGTGACGTCCTGGAAGAACCTGCCCTCGGCGTTCCGGAACATCCGGTTGGGCACGAGCGTGAGCAGGTCCGGGTTGCCTGTGCCGAGGTAGAAGTCCGGATAACCGTCGTCGTCCAGGTCGCCGAAGTTGGAGCCCATCGCATGCAGCACGCGGTCGAGACGCGCGGCGCGGGAGACGTCCTCGAATGTGCCGTCGCCGCGGTTGCGATAGAGCTTGGAGCGTTCCCCGCGCGATGGCTTGCCGAGCTGGTCCGCGACGATGTCGCCGACGTTCTCGATGTCGTAGCCGCCGACGTAGAGATCGGGCCGTCCGTCCTGGTCGTAGTCGAAGAACCAGGTCGGGAAGCTCTTGTCCGGCTGCTCGACACCGGCGGTCCTGGCCACGTTGGTGAAGCGCCAGGCCTTCGAGGCCGGGTCGCCCGGGTTGGCGGGACCGTCGTTGTGGAAGAGCAGGTTGGCCCCGTCGAGGCGCGAAAGATAGAGGTCGGGCCGGTTGTCGCCGTCGTAGTCCGCCACCGCCACGCCCTTCACGAAACCGATGATGCCGAACCCGCTCTCCGCGCCGCATTCGGTGAAGGTGCCGTCGCCGTTGTTGCGGTAGAGCTCGCACCGGAGACGGTCGCCGCGCTGCGATTCGTTGCCGATGAACAGGTCGAGCTTGCCGTCGCCGTTGTAGTCGAACCACCGCGCCGCCTGGGTGGGATTGAAGCTCAGAAGTCCGGCCGCCTCGGTGACGTCCTCGAACGTGCCGTCGCCGCGGTTCCGGAGCAGGGAATTCGGATGATGACCGGCGATACCCAGCCAGGCGCCGCGCAGGACGAAGATGTCGGTGAAGCCGTCGTTGTCGTAATCGGCCGACACCATGTTCAAGCCGCCCCAAAGCCCCATCAATCCGGCTTCCCGGGTGCGATCGGTGAACCGGCCGTCGCCGTCGTTGTGGAGATAGCGCAACTGACCGCGCAACGCCCACGACGAGACCATCACGTCCAGGAAGCCGTCGTTGTCGAGGTCCTCGATCACGACCCCGCCGCCAAGGCTCTCCAAGGAGAGCCCGACGGCGCCGGCGACATCCGGGAACCGCGGCATCGGATGGTCTGACTCGAACACCGAAGGCGGGATGACGAAGGCCGGCGGGACCTGGTCGGGCCATGTGCCCACTGTCATGTGGGCGATGTTCAGGATCCAGCGGGCCTGGAGGTCGCCCGGATCGGCGGCGAGCAATCCCTCGATCACCGGGATGGCGCTCTTGGAGCCGCGCGGAAGCAGGTGGACGCCGCCGCCGCGGATGGGGAACAGACACGAATCGGCGTTGTGGTTCGCGAGGCAGTTCTCCTGCTCGCCGATGCGGAGCAGCGAGATCGCGCGACCGGTGCGCACGAGCGTGAGGTCGCCCGCGGTCGTCTGCGGATCCAACGTGCGCGCGTTCAGCTCGAGCCAGCGGAACTCCTCGGCCGCGGCCTCGCTCCGGCCGGCCTGCAACATCTCGATCGCCCGGGAGATCCGGGTCTGGAGCTTCTCGGCCGGCGTCGTCGCGGCGAGCGCCGCCTTCTCGAACATCTCGACGCGTTGGTCGTTGAGGAAGCGGTTGAGCTTCGGGTCGGCGGTGTCGGCGAGCTGGCGGAGACGCGCGACCATGGCGAGCGTCGCCTTCGACTGGACGGGTTCCGCCGCGGTCCCCGTCTGCGCGATGGAGAGCGGACCGGACAACACCGCGCCGACGACGAGCACGACGAGACGCGCCAACGAGCATCCGTGCCCCCGAGTCGCGGGGCTCCTTCCAAGGTCCGGGCCGTTCATCGTCTCACAAGACATCGGTGAAATTGCTTGGTGACAGCACTTTTTCGGGATCAGGGGTGGTCCGCTTCCGAAATGGGGCGGACCGCCCGCCGCCGAGGGCCGGGTGGCTAGCCGTTTCTAGGCCGATCGGGACGGAGGACCGGTCCCATTTTCATGGCAGCCGGGGAGTCCAACGGGTTCAGAACCCCAAGAGTTTTCCGCCTTGATAGGTGACGAAGGCGAGGCACCAGGCCAGCGCGGTCATGTAGGCGAACTGGAAGAGCGGCCACTTCCAGGAGTTGGTCTCGCGCCCGACGATGGCGATGGTGCTCACGCACTGCATGGCGAAGACGTAGAAGACCATCAGCGTGATGCCGGTGAGCGCGGTGTAGACGCGGGTGCCGTCCTCGCGTTTCTCGCCCCTCAAGGTCTCCGCCAGACCGGCTGTCGCCACGCGGTCGCCCGCATCCACTTCGCCGACGTTGTAGACGACCGACATGGTGCTGACGAAGACCTCGCGGGCCGCGAACGACGCCACGATGCCGATGCCGATCTTCCAGTCGAAACCAAGCGGCCGGATGGCCGGCTCGATCATGTGCCCGAGCCTCCCGGCGAACGAGCGCCGGAGCTGGTCGCCGGACCGTTCGTTCTGCAGCGAGTCGACCTGGCCGTGCGCCTCGTCCGGTCGGAGCGGTGATCCCGCGGGAAGGCCGGACGCCACCGCCGAAGCGACGTTTCCTACCGCATCCTGGCTCACCGATCCACTGGTCGGCTTCATCGCCCCGTCGGCACCCGTCGGCACCTTCGGATAGGTCACGAGGAACCAGAGCAGGACGTTGATCCCGAGGATGACCGTGCCGGCCCGGCGGAGGAACAGCTTCGAGCGGTCCCACATGTGCCGCAGCACGGTCTTCACGACCGGGCGCTTGTACGGAGGCAGCTCAAGGATCAGAGGCGGCGGCTCGCCCCTCAGGAGCGTCCGCTTGAAGACCCAGGCCATCCCCAGCGCGCCGACGATCCCGAGCAGGTACATCGCGGTCAGGACCATCCCGCGCCGCAACGCCCCGCCGCCGACGCACGCCGCGATCAGCACCGTGTACACCGGCAACCGCGCCGAGCAGCTCATGAGCGGCGCGATGAGGATGGTGACGAGACGGTCCTTCGGCGATTCGATGGTGCGCGTGGCCATGATGCCCGGGATGGCGCAGGCGAACGACGAGAGCATCGGGATGAAGCTCTTGCCATGCAGGCCGACGCGCGACATCAGGCGGTCCATCAGGAACGCCGCCCGCGCCATGTATCCGGTGTCCTCGAGCAGCGAGATGAAGAGGAACAGCAGGCAGATCTGCGGCAGGAAGACCACCACCGCGCCGACGCCCTTGATGACTCCGTTGGCCAGCAGGTCCTGCAGGGCGCCGGGCCCGAGCACCGAGCCGACCCGGTCGGCGAGCCAGCCGACGCCGGCATCGAGGGCGTCCATCGGCAGCTGCGCGAGGACGAAGATCGACACGAACATCGAGAGCATGATGCCCACGAACACCATCAGGCCCCACACGCGGTGCGTGAGCACGCGGTCGACCCGGTCGGAGAAGTTCTCGCCCTCGACGAAGCTCTCCACGGTGACGTGCTGGGCGATGGCCGAGACCCTCGCATAGCGGGCCTCGATCGCCGCGCTGCGCCAATCGACGCCGGACGCTTCGAGACGCGCCCGCGATGCCGCGACCGCTTGCCGCACCGCCGGAGGATACTGCTCCGGATGCGCGGCCAACACCTTGTCATCGCTCAGGATCAGCAGCGCCTCCGCGGAGGCCAACCGGTCCCGGTGCGGGAATATCCCGGCCAGCTGCCCGCGGATCGCCGAAGCCTCGCGGCCGAAGGCCTCCGGGAGCTCCTGGAACGAGCGGGGCTCGGAGCGCCGGGCATCGGTCGGCAAGCGGGCCTGTGAGCCAGTGGGCGGGTGAGCCAGGGGGCCGGCAACGGCGGGCGCGTGTTCTGGCTTCCGGGCCTTCTGGCTCACCCGCTCGACCGCAGACCGGTTGATCGCCGCCTTCAGCTCCTCCACACCTTCGCCGTCGCTGGCGATGAGCGGGACCACCGGCACCCCGAGCGCGACGGACAAGCCGTCGACATCGATCTCGTGGCCGTTCTCGCGGGCCACGTCGACCATGTTCAGCGCGAGGCAGGTCGGATGGCCGAGCTCGATGACCTGGGTGGCGTAGTAGAGGTTCCGCTGGAGGTTCGAGGCGTCCACCACCACGACCACGAGGCCGGGCGCGGGGACGTCGGCGAGCCGCTGGAACAGCACGTCGCGCGCGATCTGCTCGTCGAGCGATTGCGGGCTCAGCGAATAGGTGCCCGGAAGGTCGAGCACATCGACCGGATGCGCGGCGTCGGCCCCGAGCATCGCTCCTTCCTTGCGCTCGACGGTGACGCCGGCGTAGTTGCCCACCCGCGCGCGCAGGCCGGTGAGCGCGTTGAAGAGCGTCGTCTTCCCGCAGTTCGGGTTGCCGGTGAGGACGACCGTGAATCGCGTGTCGCGCGGAACGGAGGGCGGAGGGGCGGACATGCGTCAACGGCCCTGACGGACCATGACCTGTTCCGCTTCATGCTTCCGCAGCGACAGGTTGTAGCCGCGGATCCGGATCTCGACCGGGTCGCCGAGCGGCGCGAAGCGCACCAGCTCGACCGTCGTGCCCACGAGCAGGCCCATCTCCAGCAGCCGACCGCGGTGCTCCACCGGCACGCGGATTTCCGCGACGACGGCCTTGGCGCCGGGAGCGAGCGAGGAGAGAGGGATGATGTCCATCGGCGAGGGGGAGTGTGGATGATGAGGATGGATGGCAGAGGCGTTGCACGCCCTCCGGCGTCACGCGGCCAGCCGGAACGAGGCGACGGGTTGGACCATGATCTTCTCGGCCAGCTTGGCGCTGAGCCCGAGGCGGGCGTTGCAGACCTGGCAGAGCACGTTGTTCTGCAGGGTGATCACCTTCACGCGTTGTTCTTCGCCGAACCCCATCTCGCGCAACCGCTGGTCCACTTCCGGGTCCGACGTCAGCTGTTTGATGATGACCACGCATCCGGCGCGGACGCGGCTCAGCGGCGACAGCGCCGTGGGGACGGATGCCGTCGGCGTACGATCCGGCATGGGGTCCGTCGGGCTCAAGCGCGGACAACGTAGGGGACGGGTCGGACGGACCGCAAGCCGGCGCGTTGTCGTTGGATTGCGGTCGGTTGTCGGGGCCTTGCGGGCACGCCGAAATGCGATGACGGCGCACGGCCAAAGGCGAGCCCTCGGGAACGGAACACGCTCTTGCCGCAACGGATCCACCGGTTACTTTCGCCGCGGTCCGCACGTAACAACACCTATCCATCCCGCACATGCCCTTTGAACTCGCCCCGCTTCCCTACGCCCAGGACGCCCTCGAACCGCACATCGACGCCGTCACGATGGGCATCCACCACGGCAAGCACCACAACGCCTACGTCACCAACCTGAACAAGGCCATCGCCGGCACCGCGCTCGAAGGCAAGACGCTCGAAGCGATCATCTCCGATCTCGCCAGCGTGCCCGATGCCATCCGCGGCCCGGTCCGCAACAACGGCGGCGGCCACTGGAACCACACCTTCTTCTGGAACATCCTCGCGCCCGGCGCGGGCGGCGCTCCGACCGGGGAGCTGGCGGCCGCGATCGATGCCGCGTTCGGCAGCTTCGACGCCTTCAAGGAGAAGTTCGAGGCGGCCGGTGTCGGACGCTTCGGCTCCGGCTGGGCGTGGCTCGTCGTCAACGGCGGCAAGCTCGAGGTCGTGTCCACCGCGAACCAGGACTGCCCGCTCATGGGCAAGGCCGTCGCCGGCGTCGAAGGCAAGGCCCTGCTCGGCGTCGACGTCTGGGAGCATGCGTACTACCTCAAGTACCAGAACCTCCGCGCCGCCTACCTGAAGGCCATCTGGAACGTGGTCGACTGGAAGAAGGTCGCCGCGCTTTACGCCGCCGCGAAGTGAGCCTTCCCCGGCAACCCGCCGGTCTTTCCGTCCACGCCGCCCGGTTTCCCGGGCGGCGATTTCGTTCCACAAGATCCGGCGGTTGCCCTTGCCGGCCGGCTTCCTAACGTGCGCGCCGCATGGATGCCGAAGCTTCACCTGTCG
>CANGMH010000118.1 GCA_947454005.1 Verrucomicrobiota bacterium | reverse complement strand
GGCGTCGGTCGCGGAGAACATCGGCTACGGCAAGGCCGGCGCGACCCGGGCGGAGATCGAGGCGGCGGCCCGCGCGGCGAACGCCCACGGGTTCATCGGGAAGTTGCCGCAGGGCTACGACACGGTGGTGGGCGACGGCGCGGCGCGGTTGAGCGCGGGCGAGAAGCAGCGGCTCAACCTGGCGCGCGCCTTCCTCAAGGACGCGCCCGTCCTGCTGCTCGACGAGCCGACCAGCGCGCTGGACGCCGAGAGCGAGGCGCTCGTGCTGGCGGGCCTGCGCGAGCTCATGCGCGGGCGGACGACGGTGATGGTCGCCCACCGGCTCGGGACCTTGCGCGCGGTCGACCGGATCGTCGCGTTGGTGGACGGCCGTGTCGCGGAGACGGGAACGGCGGAAGAACTGCTGGCGGCGGACGGTTACTTCGCCAAGCTGACGCGGGAGAACACATGAGATCCGAGATCCGAAGTCCCAGGTCCAAGATCGGGCACAAAGTGCCGGTCGCGTTGGGGGTGCTGCTGTCATCCGCGTTGGCGGGCAGGCTCGCCGCCGCGATCGGGGCGCCCGTGCCCGTGGAAGACCTCGCGAAGCGCGCCGACACGGTGGTCCACGGCAAGGTGGCCGCCTTGGAATGCACGCGCGATCCTGCCGGGCGGATCTTCACGCGCGTGGAGCTGGATGTCGCCGAGGTCTGGAAAGGCAGACCGGCCGGCCGCTTCGCGCTTGTGCTGGCCGGCGGGGTCCTCGGAGCCCGCAAGGTCGCCGTGGTTGGCGGACCCGAATACCGGTTGGGCGAGGAGGTCGTCGTCTTCACCGCGCTCAACGCAGGCGGGGAACCGGTCACCCTCGACCTTTCGCAGGGCAAGTTCAGGGTCGAGACAGCAGAGGCCTCAGGTGCGAAGCACGTCGCCAACGGCGTCCTCGGCGGACCTGCGGAGAAGTCCGGATACCGGTTGCCGACGCAGGTGCCGCTGGAGCTGTCGGAATTGCGCCGGCGCGTGGAGGCCGCACGATGAACCGGGTCGGCAAAGGGCTGCTCGTCGGGGCCTTGACGGCGTGCGCGATGCCCTCCGCCGAGGCCTTCGTGCAGAGGTCGAACTGGAATTTCGCCTTCTTCGACGGGTCCCTCGTGCCGCCGGCGGCGCAGAACCCGTCCTCGCTCGCGATCCGCTACCGCATCAGCGCGGACGGCTGGTCCGCGACGAACCGGGTCGCGGAGCTCGATGCGGTGCGCTCGGCGTTCGGCCAGTGGCAGGCGGTCCCGGGGACGCAGATCAGGTTCGAGGAGCTGCCGGCGGCCGGGGCGATGACCGATGTCGACCCCGAGGACAGCGTCTGCACCGTGGCGTGGTTGTCCGGCGGCCGGAACTACGCCGGCGGCCGGGTGTTCTTCCCGGCGGCCGTCAACGCCACCACCGTGTACTCCGAGGTGGACGGCGTCGTGGTCGAGGCGGACATCCTTCTGAACCGCGACCGGCAGTGGATCACCGCGTTCGACCCGTCGCTGACCCAAGGAAATCTCGTCGAAGCGGTGGTGGCGCACGAGATCGGACATCTGCTCGGGCTGCATCATTCGCCGCTCGGCGGCGCGACGATGTTCTGGCTGATCCAACCGGGTGTCGGCAGCGCCGCCGGTCTGTCCTCCGACGAGATCGCCGCGGCCAAAGCGATCTACGGGCTGCCGGCGACCCGCTCGGCGACCGGGACCGTCCGCGGAAAGGTCACGATGAACGGATCCGGTGTGCTCGGGGCCGTGGTCACGGTCGAGGATCCTGCCGGTCTGGTGGTCGCCGGCACGGCCACGACCTCGAGCGGCGCCTATTCCGTCCCGGCGTTGCCACCGGGGGACTACACCCTGCGGGTGACGCCGTTGGACCCCGGCGACGACGGGTCGGACGGCTACCTCGTGCGAGGCGCCGACCTGGATGTCTACGACGCCTCCTTCTCCGAAGCGGAGACCGCCTTCCTGCCGACCGCATCGGTGCCGTTCACAGTGTCCAAGGGGGGGACGGTGACAAAGGACGTCGCGGTGCTGCCGGGTGTCCCGGCCTTCCGGATCACCGAGGCGCGCCGGTTCTTCACCGAGGACGGGCGGACGAGCGGCGACGCCTGCATGCAGCTCGCTCCCGGCAGGACCAACGCGTGGGTCGGCGTCTACATCCCCGGTGCCGTCGGCGCCGACGCGGTGTTGCGCCTCACGGGCGGTGGATTGACCTACGGCGCCACCCAGGTCGTGCCCGATGCGCTCCGGCACATGACGCTGGTGCAGGTCCCGGTGACGGTCGCGCCGGGCGCCGTTCCCGGGCTGCGCAGCGTGTCGGTGACCGCGGGGGGGGCGGTCGCCTGGGCCAACGGGTTCGCCGAGGTGTTGCCGCTGACCTACGACTTCAATTTCGACGGACTGGACGACCTGTTCCAACGCCGATGGTTCAGCCCGTTCACCCGGCCAGAGGCGGGACCCGATATGGATCCGGACGGCGACGGGTTCGTGAACCGGCGCGAAGCCGCCATGGGCAGCGACCCGACCGACAAGCTGTCGGTGAACTATCGCATCGTGAGCGTCCGGTTGGCGGCCAACGGCACGACCGTGACCTGGGAATGCGCTCCCGGGCGGAGCTACCAGGTCTTCAGCCGGAACGATATCCGGGGGTCGGCCTGGCAGGCGGTCGGGCCGAAGATCACCGCGACCGGGGAGACGGCACAGTACCTGGATGCCCGCCCGTCCGAGATCCCGAGGTTCTACCAGGTCCGCGATGCGCAATGAACCGCCGCGCCCGGGGCCCGCACCGCCAGATCTGGGGGCTTGTCCCGTGCCGGAGCCTTGTTAGGTTGCCCCCGGACCGTCTACTTGGTCCATGGAGCCCGCCCTCCGGCAGCTTCCGTCACCCTGTCTTGCACAACGAAGTGATCCCACGAACCACCCGTTCCGGGCGCTGCCGCCTGTTTGGGAAGCCCAGGCAAGGCTGGCGCTTGGCCGCAGGCGCGGCTTCCGGCCTGCTATGGGCGGGGCTCCCGGCGGCGCTCGCGCAGGGTTTCTTCAACCCGTACCAATCACCGCTCGGCCAGATCCCGACGATCCCGACGATCCCTGGCGGCGTCCAAGGCCTCCCGGGCGACGATTTCCTGATCGGTCGCGGGATGCCGTACAGGTCGGGTCCCGGTGCCGCTCGGGACTACAATTTCAAGTTCGGACCGGTTAAGGGATCGGTCTCGGCGGCCAGCTCGTTCTCGTACGTCGACAACATCAACCAGTCGGACGGGACCGGCGGCAGGAAGGCCGAGGACGAGCTGACGTCCAATCCGTCGCTGAATGTCGGGCTCCATTGGGAGATGTCCGAGTACAACACCCTGAGGATGGATTTCGGGATCGGGTACGTGTTCTACCTGAACCATCCGGAACTCAACCGGGTCAGCCTCACTCTCTCTCCGAACTCGACCTTCGACTACCGGTTCATCATCGGCGACGTGCGGTTCGCCGTGTACGACCGCATCACCACCCCTGGGAGCTCCGGGTACGCGTCCCGCAACGACATCACGGGCGACGGCACCATCGGTTCCGTGGATTTCCAACGGCTTTCCAACAGCGCCGGGCTCTCCGCCGCTTGGGCGGCGACACGTTCGACGACGGTGACCTCCGGTTACGACTACACGATCGACCGGGGATTGGGCGACAGCTTCGCGCTCGCCGACCACGACACCCATTCCTTGAGTGCCGCGGTGTTCGAGAGGCTGGACCCGCGTTGGACGGTGGGTCTCTCCGGGAGCGTCTACCAGAACACCTACTCGGAAGGCTTCCAAAGCGGCTCGCACGGCTACGGCACGGGCCCGGTGGTCCAGTTCCAGCCGTCCCGGAACATCAACTTCAGCGCCTCGGTCCGCTACCAGGTCTCCTACAGCGACCGGAACGGGGCCAACGGGGACACCAGCGGATTCGCCGGCGTGACCTACAACCTGGCGGCCACCCACACGATCAACCGCCGGCTCCACCATGGGATCAGCATGGGCCGGAACTCCGACCTGGGGATCGGGGCGAACTTCAACGACACCTTCAGCGTCGCCTACAACCTCGGTTGGACATTCGCCAAGGCGCTCGGCCTCAACTTCGGCGTGAACTACAGCAGTTCCACGCAGAGCGGCGCCGGCTTCGATTTCGTGACCGTGCCGGCCGGGACGTTGTTACCGGCCGGGACCCTCCTGCCGGACGGCAGCGTGCTTGCCGGTCCGGTGATCTTGGGACGCGACCTCGTTTTGCCGGTGAAGCGACTGGGAGAGAGCTACGACACATTGTCGTTCTCCGTCGGCACGGGGATGTCGATCACCCGGAAGTTGTCGGCCAGCCTCGGGTACTCGCACTATTTCCGTCTCTCGAATCTCGCGGGACACGGGTACCATCAAAACACGGTGACGCTCACGCTGAACTACCGATTCTGAACATGAACCGATCCTGCCTCATGGGGCTCGTGCTCCTCGCCGTGCCCGCGTTCGCGGAAGATCCTCCCGCGCAGCCGACCGCGGCCGCGCCCGCGGTCACAGCGGCCGCCGCCACCGACGCAGGCGCCGACGCCAAGGCCGCGAAAGAGTCTCTGTCGTCGACCGTCGTCGACGCCGAGAACCGCGAGCTGAAGCCCCACGATGTCCTCGGTTTCCTGATCGACCAGGATCCGTCGGTCGTCGAGGCCCTGCGCGGCGGCGGCGAAGCGGATACGATCTTCGTCACCGACGCCGGCGAAGCGATGTTCCGGGTGACACGGTCGAGCCCGATCGCCGTCAAGCTCAGCGTGGCAGGCAAGAAACTCGATGCGGTCCGCAAGGAGCTCAAGGCGCTGCTCGACGCCGAATACTACCAGGACTGCTCCTTCCGCCTCGATCTCCAGGCGGTCAACCGCTCGTCCGCGATCATGGAGAACGCGGGCTCCGGCAGGGTCGTGCTCTTCGGCAACGGGGGCCTGTCGGGGACCTTCCCCGTGGTCGAAGGCAGGAAACTCATGCTCTCCGACGTCATCATCTCCGCCGGCGGCAAAAGCGGGAACGAATACGCCAACCTCAAACGGGTGAAGGTCCGCCGGTTCGACCCGGTCTCCAAGAAGGAGACGGTCATCGAGGCCAACGTCGCGAACATCATCGAGAAGGGCGACCGCAACGCCGACATCGAACTCAAGGACGGCGACCGCGTCGAGGTCCCCGCCCGGTCCATCATCTTCTGACCATGAAGGCCCCCGACTCCTCCTACAGCGCCCAGCTTCCCGGCTACGGCACGTCGTTGATCGACCGGATCAACGTGTACCTGCACTTCCGGAAGTACCTCAAGGTGGTCACGGAGAGATGGCTGCTCCTGGTCATCTTCACGGTCATCGGCACCGCGGTCGGCGTCTGGTTGGCGGTCACCAAGCCCGACCAGTTCCGTGCGACCTCGGTGCTCGCGACCCCCCAGAAGATCTCGCTGGGCGGCCAGAATTCCGCGGAGATCCGCGATAACGGCACCGACAACACGCTGGCGTTGATGACGGCCGAACCGGTTCTGCAACGCACCTTGGCCAAGCTGATGGATGGCCGGGACAACACCAACAAGCTCGTGCGGCCGAACGTGGGCGTCAACGCCGCGCAAGGCGGTTTGTTCGTGATGAACGTGACCAGCACGAACTTCGAGTACGCGCAGAAGTTCGCGGCGGTGTGGGCGCAGGAGTTCGTGGATTTCAAGAAGCAGCAGCGCAAGCAGCTCATCGGGAACACCGAGGCCCAGAACACCCAGACCCTGCTCCAGTTCGAGAAGAAGCTCGAGCAGGCCCAGCTGGCCCTGGACGACTTCCAGAAGAAGAACAACGTCGCCAGCTTCGAGGACGCGGGCGGGTCCGCCCAGCGCAACCTCGACCGCAACACGGCCGACCAGCAAGCCCTCCAGAACGAGCTCAACATCATCGAGAACTCCAGCGCCGAGCAGCTGGCCAGCGGCGGCACCGCCGGCCTCCCGAGCGCGGCCAGCGGCAAGGACCGGTCCGTGAAGAGCGGGAAGAGCGATGGCGAAGAGGAGTCCACGTCGACGCTCCTGGACCGGTTCAGCCCGGGCTCGCGTTACCCGCAGATCTCGATGGAGATCCGCGCCCGCGAGCGCAAACTGAAGGAATGGTCCGCGAAACTGAAGGACAAGCATCCCTACATCCTCGAAGCCCGGAGCCAGATCGCGACGCTCAACGGCCAGCTCGAGGACGATCTCTTCATCGTCGAGAAGAACCGCCAGGCCTACATCCAACGGCTGCGCCAGCGGCTCCAGGGTTACCCGAAGATCATCGAGGCGCTGCGCGACGAGGTCTTCTCCATGACATCGATGCGGTCCGAATACCAGCGGCTCAAGGAGGACGAGAAACGAATGCAGGACCAGGTCGCCGACCTCCGGAGCCGGGCCACCTCCATGGACCGGATCGGGGCCGACGACGAGCAGTTCAACATCATCCAGCAGGGCGGCGGCGACTCGAAGGCGGTCGGGCCCAACCGCCCCTCCATCGTCGGCACGGCCGCGGCCACCGGACTGATGGTCGCCGCTCTCATCATCTTCATCCTCCACCGCCTCGATGACCGCCTCGAGAGCCCGGAGGACATCGAGGCCAAGCTCGAGGAACCGATCCTCGGGCAGCTCCCGGAGGTCGACAAAAAGCATTACACGGAGGGTTACCTGCTGCTCACGCGGATGAAGGCGCACACCATGTTCGCCGAATCGCTCCGCGGCGTCCGTTCCTCCCTGCTGCTCAGCCCCGAGGGCAGCAGCAAACGCATGCTCGCGGTCACCAGCGCGGTCCCCGGCGACGGCAAGACGACCTTCACCGCCAACTTCGCCATCACGCTCGCCAACTCAGGGAACAAGACGCTGCTCATCGACGCCGACCTCCGCCGGGGCAACGTCCACGGCTATTTCGAGCAACCGCTCGAGGGCGGCCTCTCCGAGGTCCTCGAGGGCAAGCTGTCCATCCGCGAGGCCACCCGCGAGACCGGGATCAAGAACCTCTACTTCATGCGCGCCGGCGAACGACCCGCGAACCCCAGCGAGCTCCTCATCGGGCCGGCGACCAAGGAGCTCGTGAAGGAGCTCCGGAGCGAGTTCGATTACGTGGTCTTCGACTGCCCGCCGCTCACCGCCATCGACGACACCTTCTCGGTCGCGGCCTTCCTCGACGGGCTCTTCTTCGTGGTGCGCGCCGGCAAGACGTCGATCCGGTTCGCCAAGATGGGCATCAACACCATCCACCAGCGCGGCGCGCCGATGCTCGGCATCATCGTCAACGGCGTCCCCATCGACAACCCGTACTACTACTACACGACTTACTACTACGCGTCGTACTACCACCGTCCGCTCACGCCGGACGCCAGCGTCTACCCGGACAGGAAGGACGACCGTGCCCCCGCCACGGTGCCGGGCGCCGTCGACACCGCTCGTGGCGCGGATCCGGTCGGCCAGAAGACCGGACCCGGCCCGGACAAGGTCTGAGATCCGCCGACGGTCCCCATGCCGGTATGCGCGGCTTGGATTGATGCGCATCGGCGACCTCGTCATGTCGCCGCCACGCCGATGCCCGACCGGGTGACCGGCGGAGGCGGAGGCCGTCGTTCCCGATCTCCGTCGTGCTCCCCAGGACGGAGCGGCGGTCCCGGGCCGACCTCTTCACTGGCCCGGTTTCGGACCACTCGCAGGGCTCGCGCTCAATTGGGTGGCCCCGTCGAACAGATACTGCGTGCCCGACACGAGCGTGAACCCGGCCGCCGTCACCGCGATCCACCATTGGCCCTCCTCCGGCCATCTCAGGAGGGTCCAGATCACGAGGACCATCTGGAGCACCGTCGCGACCTTGCCCGTCATCCGCGGACGCACCGCGACCTTTCCGACGGTGAACTGGACCACCCCGAGGCCCAGCACGACGAGCGCGTCGCGAGAGATCACCACGAAGTTGAACCAGCGCGGCAGCGTGCCGAGATAGCTCTTGTCCAAGCTCAGCAGGATCAGCGCCGAAACCAGCAACAGCTTGTCCGCGAGCGGGTCCAGGACCGCGCCCAGCTCCGATCGCTGCTGGTAGCGTCGCGCGACATAGCCGTCCACTCCGTCGAGCACCGCCACCATCGCGAAGCACATCAGGGCCGACCACCGCTGCCAATCGGCCCCTTCCTCCCGGTGCCGGAGCAGGAGGTAGATGAACCCCGGGATCATCAGGATCCGTCCCACGGTGATCTTGTTCGCCGTCGTCATCCTCGGAGAGGAGACGGACGACGCGGTCCGCAGGACACGAAAATCTTTGCCCGGGCCCATCCTACGCGCGATCGCCCGCCCGCGACGCGCGCAAGGCCGCCATCATCGCCTGCTGCGAGGTGAGGTATTTGAAGGTCGGACGGTCGAAGCGGTTGAGATGCTGCCGCACCTCGGTGCCCGCCGCCGTCGCCAGCGCGATGAAGACGGTGCCGACCGGCTTCGCATCGGACCCGCCGCCCGGTCCGGCGATGCCCGTGACCGCCAACGCGAGATCCGCACCGGCCGCCCGCCGCGCGCCCTCGGCCATCTCCCGCGCGACCGCCTCGCTCACCGCGCCGTGGGCCGCGAGGGTCTCCGCTCGCACGCCCAAGGCCGACATCTTCGCCGCGTTGGAGTACGTCACGTGCCCCGCCAGCAGCACCGCGGACGCTCCCGGGACGTCGGTGATCCGGTCGGCGATGTGGCCGCCGGTGCAGGATTCCGCCAGCGCCAAGGTCAGCCCGCGGGCGGTGAGCTCGCGGACCAGCACCGCCGCCAGGGTGTCGTCCTGTTCGCCGAAGATGCTCTCGCCGACTAGCGAGCGCGTCACCGCTTCCGCCGCCGCCACGGTCGCCACCGCGCCGTCCCCGCGGGCGACGAACCGGACATCGACCTCCCCGACCCGCGCGCAGAACCCGAGGTCCATGCCCGCGTCGGTGAACGGCTTCAGCGGGCCGGAGATGCGCTCCTCCATGTTGGATTCGCCGATGCCGGTCGTCTTGAGCGTACGGCAGACGAAGGCTTCTTCGAGCGGGAACCGTCGGTCGACGAGCGGCATGACTTGTCCGGTGAACATCGGCCGGAGCTCGCGCGGCGGCCCGGGAAGCATCACCAGCATCGAAGGCTTGGCATCCGCGCGGAACGGGTTCGGCGAGACCTCCAACACGAGGCCCGGCGCGGTACCATGGGCGTTCATCAGGACGGTCGCTCCCTCCGGGACCCACGATTCGACATCCGTGCGCACCGGGACGGGTCGGCCCCGGCTGGCGAAGAAGCGTCCGATATGCCCGCGGACCGCTTCGTCCCGCAGGAGTTTTCGTCCGAGCAGCCGGGCGATGAGCTCGCGGGTGACATCGTCGCAGGTCGGGCCGAGCCCACCGGTGGTGATGACGAGGTCCGCCCTCCCCAAAGATTCGCGGACCGCCTGCTGGATGTCGTGGCCGCCGTCCGGCACGGCCACCTGGCGGGCCACAGAACGCCCGCTGTCGGCGAGCTGCCGGCAGATCCATTGTTGATGGGTGTTCAGCACGCGCCCGAGCAGCAGTTCGGAGCCGGTGTTGACGAGTTCGATGGTCACACGAGGACGGTAGACCGGAAGTCGGGGATGGGCGAGAGGGCGAGTAAGCCAGTAGGTCAGTAGGCAAATAGGCCAGTGTCCGCTTGGTGGCTTACTGGCTCACTGACCTACTCGCCCTCTCGCTGCCCGGAACAACCGGAGCCGACCATAGTCCACCCTTCCGCTGAGCAACGTGTGCGCCCCGGAGAGCGTCCCCCAGCCGGCCTGCTCGAACGCGGCCTCGATCTCCCGTCGCTCGGCGTCGGTGAACAACCGGGCGACGTCCAACGCTTCGCCGGCCTCGAGCGCGCTGCCGAGGTGGCCGTAGATCGTCCCCGGCGTCAGGTCGCGCGCCCCGGCGATCTCCTCCGCGGTGGCGCCGTCGCGGAAACGACGGAGCGTCTCGCGGACGGTGTCGTTCATCAGCTCGCCGCGCGTCTTCTTCGCGGCGACGGGCATCGGAGCGGTGAAGGAATCGTCGGCGAAGATCTGTCGCGGATTGTTGCGCAGATGCGCGACGATCTCCTCGAGGAACGCGTCGCCGTAGGACCGCAGCTTCGTCTCGCCCACGCCGGAAACGCGGCGGAACTCCTCGGGACGGACGGGATATTGCCGCGCCATGTACCGGAGCGATGTGTCGCCGAAGATGATGTACGACGGCACGCCCTGCTCGTCGGCGATCCGCTTGCGGAGCTGGCGCAGCTTCTCGAAGAGCAGCTCGTCGCAGGCGATGTCGCCGACCCGGTCGGCGCGCGGCCTCGGCGTCTCCATCGGCCTCGTCAACGTGATCCGCCGCCGGTCCTTCAGCGCGGCGAAACCCTCCGCGGTCACCTCGACGACCGGGAACTGCCCGGTGCTCTGGCGGAGGAACCCCAGCCGCATCAGCTCCCGGGCGATCGCGCCCCATTCGTTGCGCGAATGCTCGTGGCCGATGCCGTAGGTGGTGAGCTGGTCGTGGCCCCACTGCCGGATCTTCTCCGTGTCGCCGCCGAGGATCACGGCGACGACGTGGTTGAGGCCGACGCCGAAACCGCTCTTCTGCCGGATGCGGTAGACGCAGCTCAGCAGCTTCTGCGCGGCCTGGGTGCCGTCCCAGGTGGCGCGCGGGCTGAGGCAGTTGTCGCACGCGCCGCAGGCCGTGTCCGGGAACTCCTCTCCGAAGTAGTCGAGCAGCGCCGCGCGCCGGCACTCCGAGATCTCGGCGTAATGGACCATCTGCTGGAGCTGCTCGCGGGCCCGGGCACGCTCCTGCTCGTCGGGTTTCTCGTCGATGAAGACGTTCTGCTTCGCCACGTCGCCGGGGCTGAACAACAGCAGGCATTCGCCCGGCAACCCGTCGCGGCCCGCGCGGCCGGTCTCCTGGTAGTAGCCTTCCAGGTTCTTCG
>CANGMH010000117.1 GCA_947454005.1 Verrucomicrobiota bacterium | reverse complement strand
CCGAGCCACATGGACAGCAGCAGCGCCGTCACCGCCGCGCCGGCGCTGCGGAAGGTGACGTACCGGAACACCGTCCAAGGCGCGTACGGCAGGAGTTCTGACAGGCGGTACAACATGGGTCAGGCCGCCTCCTTCCAGGCGGGGCGCAGTTCCAGCTGTCCCCGCAACGCCTCGACCATCCGCTCCAGGCGGGCCGAACGGGAGGCCTTCACCAGCACCGAATCGCCCGGCTGCAGGAAGTGCAGGACGGCCGGCGCCGCCGCTTCCACCGTGGCGAAGGAGGTCGCGCGGCCCGATCCCGCGGCGGCCGCGGTGACCGGCGCCATCTCGCCGATGGCGAACACCGCGTCGATCCCCAGCCGCGCCGCCGCCCGTCCGACCTCCGCGTGCGCGTCCTCGGTATGGCGGCCCAGTTCCGCCATGCCACCGAGCACCGCCACACGGCGGCCCGTGCACGGGAGGTCGGCGAGCGTCTGCAAAGCGGCCAGCACCGAGTCGGCGTTCGCGTTGTAGGTGTCGTCGAGGATCCTCACGCCGCCGGCGAGGCGGGTCGTGAGGCGTTGTCGCACCGGGGAAAGACCCGCCAGGCCGTCGCGGGCGTCGCCGGGCGACATGCCCAGCTCAAAGGCGACCGCCAGTCCTAACTGCGCGTTGGGGACTGAATGACGGCCTGGCAAAGAGATCTCGTGCACGCCGCACCACTCGGGGCGCGGGGCGGTCACGTGGAACGTCGTGAGTTCCCAGGTCATCGAGCGCACCTCGGCGCGCCAGTGGTCCTGCGCGCCGTGCCCGACGGTCACGACCCGCGCCCGCGTCCGGGACGCGATCAGGCGATGGAACGCGCAGGCCCCGTTGATCACGAGCACGCCGCCGTCCGCGGCGGAGGGCAGCAGCTCCGCGAGGGAGCCCTCCTCGGCGACCACGCCGGCGAGGTCGCCGAAATGCTCCAGATGCTCGCGGCCGATGCTGGTGATGACGCCGATCCGCGGCGCGATCATCCGCACCAGCGGCGCGAGCTCGCCGGGATGGTTCGTGCCCGCCTCGAGCACCGCGGCGCGGTGGCCGGCATCGAGGCGGAACAACGTGGCGGGCACGCCCACGTCGTTGTTGAAGCTCGCCTCGCTCTTCAGCACCGGGAACCGCATCCCCAGCAACGCCGCGATGATCTCCTTGGTGGTCGTCTTCCCGTTGGATCCGCCGACGCAGACCACCGGGATGTCGAACTGCCTCCGATACGCCGCCGCCATCCGGCCGTAGGCGGTCTTGGTGTCGTCGACGACGACCACCGCGAGCCCGGCGGGCACCTTGTCCAGCCGGTCCCGGGAGACCACCGCGGCGGTCGCGCCGCGCGCGGCGACGTCCGCCAAGAAACCGTGCGCGTCGAACCGGTCGCCCTTCAACGCCACGAACAGGTCGCCGGGGCGCACCTCGCGCGAATCGGTCACGACCCGCAGCACGGTCGTGCCGGGCGCGGCCCCGCGGAGCCATCCATCGGCGGCGGTCGCGAAGAAGCTGAGCGGGAAGGGGTCCATGCTACCGCATCGTGAAGGAGGCGTTGACCACCGCGGTCACCGTCTTCTCGCGGCTGGTGATGTCGTTGTGGCCGTCCCAGCTGGAGTCGGTCGAATAGAGCGGCGTGATCTGGAAGACGCCCATCCGGGCGGACCGCAGCCCGCGGATCCTCCGGCCGCCTTGGCCGGAGATCTGGTCGGCGCGCGCCCGCGCGTCCTTGGTCGCCTCGGCGAGCATCTCCACCTTCGTCTCGCCCGCCTTGGTGTAGATGAACTCCGGCGCGGCGGGCGTGAGCATCACGCCCTGCTCCACGAGGTCCACCGAATCGCGGTCGATCTTGATCACGCGTTCCACGTCGGCGGAGCGGACCTCGACCTTCTGCTCCAGCCTGTAGCCGACGACCCGTTGCGTGGTGGTCTCCTCGTCGCCGGTCCGCTGCTTCTCCTGGCCGCTGACCTCGGCGATGGCGATCGGGGTGAAGGCGTGGTTCGTGACCCCGGCGGCGATGAGGAAGGCCCCGAGCTTGTCCCGGTCGGCCTTCAGCAGGCGCTGCGCTTCCAGCAGCGACGGAGCGGTGACGTTGAAGGCCGCGCGCCAGATGATGAAATCGGCGGCCACGTTGCGGCGGGCCGAGCCGGTGACGGTGACGGAATCGGAGTCGGCGACCTTCAGCCAGGCGCGCGTGAACAGGCTCGCCGAGAGCACGAGGGCGACGGCCAGGAAAAGACCGGCGACGAGGCCGAGCAGGTGGGGCCGGGAGCGTTCGGCGGGTTGGAGGTCGGTGGCAGGCATCGTGGATCCTCAGAGCATCGCGAGCAGGCAGAGGGCGCAGAGCAGGACCTTGGCGGCGAACTCCCAGTTCAGATGGTCGGTGATGGTCATGAGGGTGGGCGGGTCGGGGTCTGGAGGTCGTTCACTCGTCCTCGGTCGCGGCCCGGTGTCCGCAGGCCGCCAAGGCGGCCGATGCGGTACGGCGGTCGTCGCACGGGAGCACCGAGCCGCCGATCTCCTGCGACCGGCGATGGCCCTTGCCGGCGATGACGACGATGTCGTCCGGTCCGGCGACGCGGACCGCGGAGTGGATGGCCCGGGTGCGGTCCGGCTCGAAGACGAAGCGGGACGCGGGAGCGGCGCTGGTCATCTGGGCGCTCAACGCGGAGACGGAGGCGAGCCGAGGGTTGTCGGCCGTCACGAACACGCGGTCCGCCGCGGCCGCGGTCCGGCCGAGCTCGACGCGTGAGGCCGTGGAGAGTTCCGCCGGGGCGCCGGTGACGAGGATCACCCTGCCGCGGGCCAGTGTCCGGGCGTCGGCCAGGACCTCGGCCAGTTCCTCCGGGCTCCGCGCCGCATCCACGAACACCGCGAATGGTTGTCCGGCATGGACGGGCTCCATGAAACCCGGCGTGGTCCGGAGCCGGGCGATGCCGGCCAGGACCTGCGCCCGGGAAAGGCCGGCGGCGCGGGCATATCCGAGCGCGTCGCGCAGCGCGATGGCGTTGCCCCGGCCGGCGAGCGGCGCGAGCAGCGATCCGTCGTCCTGCGGCAAGCGGAGCCCGCGCCAGGTGAGGACGGTGCCATCGGGCAACGGCTCTTGGGCGGTCCCGGCGGAACGCTTGACCCAGAGGACTCCCGGCAGGTTGACCGAGGTCGCCTCGGTCAGTTCGACGACCGCCGCGGTGCCGCCGGCCTTCACATGCTGGGCGAGCAGACCGTGCAGTTCCATCGCATCGAGGCCGGACACGGGGCGGGGCATGACCCGTCCGCCGCTCGCGCATCCGAGCTCGTCGAGTTGCGCGACCTCGTGGCCCGCGGCGCGGAGTAGTTGCGTGAGGATGGCGACGACGTTCGAGGCGTGGCGGCGGGATCCGTCCCCCGCGGTGGACGACGAGAGGATCCCGAAGAGCGCGAGCCGGCCGGCCGGCTGGCCGTGGAGCACCGAGGCCGCTTCCGCGTAGGCGGTCCGGACATCGGCCACCTCGACCCTTGGAAACCGTGGCGGCAGGGCGGTGGACGCCTCGCAGATGATCGCGGCCGCACCGCGTTTCGCCGCGGCGAAGGCCTGGTACGGGTTCCCCCGGAGCGCGTCCGGCAGCGCGACGTAGACCATCCCGGGGCCCACCTGCCGCGCGTCGGGCGTCATGCCCTCGAACAGACAGGCACCCGCGCCGCGCGTGGTGATGCGCGCGTTGGACAGCTTGTCGGTGAGGGCGGCGAGGAGCATGGGTCAGGGATGGCCGGCGATGCGGGGACCCTTCTCCCCGGGGAAGGCGGACGCGGCGGTGTCGTTGGTGCGGGCCTTCGGCTGCAGGGCGAGGTAGCTCGCGAGTTCCTGGCCGATCCGCGAGAAGATCGGCGCGCAGGCCTTGCCGCCGTAGTAGCCTTTGCCGGCCGTGGTCGGTTCGTCGGCGGTGACCATGATGCAGACCTCGGGATCGTCCGACGGGAAGAACCCGACGAAGGAGGCGTAGAAGTGCTTGGCGGAATACTGGTGCGTCTCGGGGTCGACCTTCTTGGTCGTCCCGGTCTTGCCGGCGACATCGAAGTCCGCGATCGCGGCCTGTTTACCGGTGCCGTCCACGACGACCCGGCGCATCGCCTGGGTCATGAGCTTGGCGGTCTCGGACTTGATGACGCGGCGCACGACCTTGGGTTCGAACTGGCGGACGACCTGGCCGTCGGCGGTCTCCAGCCGGCGCACGAGCCTCGGCTGCATCAGCACGCCGTCGTTGGCGATCGCGGCGGCGGCCATCGCGGTCTGGAGCGGCGTGGCGTAGATGCCGTAGCCGAAGGGGAGGCTGCTCGGTTTGTAGCCGTCCCAGCCGGTGATCGCGCCGCCGAACTCGCCGCGGACGGCGACCTGCTTGGGCACGCCGTCGACGACGCGCCAGACCATCGCCTCTTCACCGCATTCGATCCCGGTGCGGGCCGTGAAGCCGAAGTCCCGGATGTATCCCAACATGGCGTTGGTGCCCATCTTCAGCCCGAGCTTCACGGCGCCGACGTTGCTCGAACGCGCGAAGGCGAACTCGGCGGTGACCGAGTGGAACCGGTCGGACTGGTCGTCGCTGATCGTGCGGCGGATGCCGGGGACGGCCCAGCGGCCGCCTTCGCAGTCGATCATGTCGTCGAGCCGGACGACCCCGAGGTCGAGGGCGGCGGAATAGGTCACGATCTTGAAGGTCGAGCCGGGCTCGGCCGGTTGCATGATCGCGCGGTTCTGCAGGGCTTCGAGGGAAGGTTTGCGGCGCGTGTTCGGGTTCCACGTCGGCCGGTTGGCCATCGCCAGGATCTCGCCGGTCCGCGGCCGGACGACGACGGCGGAGAGGCTCTTCGGATGGAGGGTCTCCATGCCGAAATCGAGCGCCTCCTCGACGATGGCCTGGGCGTTGGCGTCGAGGCTCAGGATGATGTTCATCCCGTCGGTCGGCGCGATGTCGCGCTCGCGCAGCGGAACCAGCTCGCGTCCGCCGGCGCGCCGGATCTCCATCATGCCGTGCGAGCCCTGCAGCTCGCGGTCGAAACGCTGCTCGATGCCGGTCGCACCGAGCAGGCGGGTCGGCAGACGGGAGCCCGCGGGGGGCTGCTCGGTGCTGTTCGTCGTGTAGCCGAGGACATGCGCGCCGCGGTGGTCGAGCGGATACGAGCGCAGCTCGACGAGCTCCGGGTAAAGGCCGGCGACGCGGCATTCGTTGGCGTTGCTGCGGACCAGGGCGAGCTCGGCGACCACCGGGGCCAGCTTCTCGCGGAATCCCCGCGAGACGCGGCGGCGCCCCAAGAGGTCCCACCAGGGCGTCTGCCGTTTCGCCACGGCGGCGGCGTTCGTCAGGCCGGCCCGGATACCGGCGAGCTCGCGTTCGCGCTGGAACCGGTTCGTCGAGAAGAACGTCTCCAGCGCGGTCCAGCGCTCCAACGGGAGGTTGGTGCTGACGCCGTTGTTGTGCCGGATCCGTTCGACCGTGCCCACATTCAAGGTCACGACCGAGCCGTTGGTGACCCGGTTGGTGACGGTCTGCTGGTAGGTCGAAGGGAGCAGGCGGGCGGCCACCTCGGCTTCGGGGATGCCGAGGTAGGGTGCCGCCAATCGGGCGACCTCGGGGGTGAACGCCCCGAGCTTGGCGGGATCGGCGCGGACGGTGACGGCGAATTCCGACATCACGAGCGGGACGCTGTTCACGTCGAGCACCGAACCCCGGTGGGCCGGCTTCATCACCCGGCGCAACGTCGCGTCCGCGGAACGTTCGGCCGGGCTCGCGGGTTGGATCACCTGGACCTGCACCAACCGGCCGGCGAGGACGGCGAAGCCGGCGCAGTAGACCGCCACGATGGCCCAGAGGCGGCGGGTGGGGTTGGGCGTGGTCATATCAGCGGATGGCGGCAGCCAATGGCAGCCGCAAGCGGGCGGTGTCGGGACCCGGCGCGGGCGTCGTGGCGACGGCCGCGGGAAGGGAGAGGGGAGGGAGGGTGACGAACAGCCGCTGGTTCGGGTCGACGTTCGTCAACCGCAGCCCGAGCTCGCCGATGCGCGAGCGGAGATGCGCGGGGGAGACGAGGCGAGCTTGTTGGACCCGTGCTTGCTGCAAGGCGGTCCTCAGCTCTTGCGCGCGACGTTCCTGTTCGACGACCTGCTCGCCGAGCCGCTGGTGCTCCCGGCGTTGGAGCACGTAGCCGAGCGTCATGCCGGCGACGGCGACGACCGCGAACAGCACGAAGGCCAACGTGTCCCACCGGAGGGCCTGGACGGCGCGTTTCTGGTTCTTGGCCATGGGTTCAGAGTCGGGCCATCGCCCGGAGTTGTGCGCTGCGCGCGCGCGGGTTCGCGGAGGTCTCGGCGTCCGTCGGCAAGGTCGGGCGGCGTGTGATCACCGTGGCCCGCGGCGGACGCGGGATCCGCAGGTGGGGGAGGTCCGGTTCGCCCGGGGGCAGGTCGTAGTCGCGCGCCTCGGTGCGCATGAAATCTTTGACGATGCGGTCCTCGCCGGAATGGAAGGTGATCACGGCGAGCACGCCGCCCGGCGCGAGCATGCCGGTGACGCCGGCGAGGCCCTTGTGGAGCGCCTCGACCTCGCCGTTCACGGCGATGCGGACCGCTTGGAAGACCTTCGTCGCCGGATGCGCCTTGCGTCCGGCGCGCGGGCAGGTGCGCTCCACGCACGCCGCCAGCTGCCCTGTCGTCTCGAAACGTCTCATCGCCCTCTCCCTTCCGATCGCCCGCGCGATCCGTCGCGCATCCCGTTCGCCGTTCTCCCAGAAGAGCCGCCCCAGCTCTTCTTCGCCCCATCCGTTCACCACATCCGCTGCCGTGTGCCCGCGGTCCGAAGCCATCCGCATGTCGAGCGGACCGTCCTGCTGGAAACTGAATCCCCGCTCGGCCACATCGAGCTGGGGCGAGCTCACGCCGAGGTCCAGCAAGGCCCCGGCGCAGCTCCCCGGCGCCACCCAGGACGCCGCTTCCGCGAAATTCATCCGCCTCAGCTCGTACCGTCCGGCGAACGGCGCCAGCCGTTCAGTGGCTGCCCGTATCGCGGCCGGGTCCTGGTCGCACGCGGAGAGGAAACCCGTCGGTCCGCTCGCCTCCATGATCGCCGCGCTGTGCCCAGCTCCACCGCAGGTGCCGTCGAAATACCTCGCGCCGTCCCGCGGGCGCAGGACCGCCAGCACTTCCGCCAGCAACACCGGTGTATGGATGAAGACGTGGTTCACGCATGGCGCCTCGGTTCAATCCGGATCGACCACCAGCTTGTCCAAGCGACGGCCGCGCAGTCGGTTCCAGGCGTGGTCCTGGTCGTTCCGGGTCGTCCCGGCGGCCGGGGTCTCCCAGATGACCTTGGATTGTCTGCGCTCGACCAGGGCGATATCGTCATCGCGAAGGGTGTTGCGCAGGGGACGGACGTTCTGGAGCGAGAGCTCGCCTTGGACGAGCGGTCCGGTCTCACGGCGACGGTTCCCGCCGAACAACCATCCGAACCAGCTGCGTCCCGCTTTGGTCTCGCGTCGCGTCGCCCCGATCGATGTGGCGATCGGGGCTGCGGGGACCTTGTCGGCCGGTGCTCCGAGGACGCTCGCGTCCTTGGCGGCCGGGCCGGCGACAGGACCGGTCTTCGCGGCGAAGAGGCCGGCGTCCCGACCATCCGGAGCCGCGCCGAAACGCGGGAGCGAACCCCGTTCGGCCGGGCGATAGACCGGCTTGGTGCCCAAGCCCGCCATGCCGGCGCCGGTCGCGAAAAGATTCTTCCAGTTCATAGGTCAGCCCAAGCTCTCGTAGCCCTCGTCGGCGATGGCTTCCTCGGCCTTCGAGCAGGCCTTGTAACTTTCCGGATCCCAGATCTCGAAATGGCCGCCGGCCCCGACGAAATGTGCTTCCTTGTCCAAACCGACCTGCGACGCCATCTTCGGCGGAAGGCAGAGGCGGCCGGCGGGATCCACTCCGAGTTCGAATGCGTTGTGGAAGATCTTCCGCTTGAGCGCGGCTGCTTGACGATTGCCCGGTCCCTTGGCCTCCAGCTTCTCCAGCATCTCCCCGAACTGCCGCATCGTGAACCCCATGATGAAGCCGAAATCGCGCACCGGCTTCATGTGGGGATGCGGCCAAAGCACCATCATGAACCGGGTGTCGGGATCCTGGGGGCGCCAGTTGGCCGGGAACTGGACCCGTTTTTGGGCGTCCAGTTTGTGGTCGAAATTCCAGCAGAACCAAGGCTCTCCCGACTTCGGCGACGGCATGCCACCGCCCGGAAGGGGCGGGACGTCCATGCTGTCAGGATTTTCGGACATACTGGCGGGGAAAACTATTTAAACCTGTCTGCACCTTTTCTCCCCAATGTCCCCCTAAGTCGCAACTACAAAGTGCTTCGACGAGGACTCATTCTATTCACATGCGGTCTGCGTGGTTTTCGGCAGATTTATGCCGGAAACGAGATGGCGATGACACAAAGCCATTGTGCGCAAATACTAAGAAGCTGACCGGCCGGGATGCCGGGGGTGTGGACAACCTGTCGGTATCTCGGAGCGGGGCTCGGCAGGGTCAGTTAGGGGGCAACCGGGGAGCGTGGTCCGGATCCGGCTCGGTCGGGGATTCCCGGTGTCGTCTTTCGCTGTTTCGGGTACGCTGTCGGCACCGTGCTGACCGCCGAGTTCGATTACTTCCTGCCTCCTGATCTGATCGCGCAACATCCTGCGCCGGAACGGGACGGCTCACGGCTGCTGGTGGTGCACCGGTCCGGAGCGCCGATCGAGCATCGGCAGTTTTCTGACCTAGGTTCTTTTTTCCGGCCGGGCGATCTGTTGGTGCTCAACAATTCCCGGGTGATCCCGGCACGGCTCCGCGGCTTCAAACCCGAGACGCAAGGTGCGGTCGAAGTGCTTCTGCTGCATGAGCAAGCGCCGGCTTGCTGGTGGGTGATGCTGAAGCCGGGAAAAAGGGTCAGGCCGGGGACCTGCATCCGCTTCCGTTCGCCGCACGGCCAAGTGTCGGCGCTCGAGGCCGAGGTCCTGGAGAAAAACAGCGAAGGCCACTGTCTGCTCCGTTTCGGCGGCGTCCCGGATATCGCCGCGGCATTCGCGGATCTCGGTGAGATGCCCTTGCCACCCTACATCGTCCGTTCGGCTCCTGCCGTCGGCGTGGAAGACCGCACGCGCTACCAGACGGTTTTCGCCCAGAACGACGGCTCGGTGGCTGCCCCGACGGCGGGATTGCACTTCACGGACACTGTGTTGGCGCGTCTGCGTGCTTCCGGCGTCGAAACGCACTTTGTCACGCTCCACGTGGGCCACGGCACGTTCGCGCCGGTGAAGGCGGACCGGGTGGAAGACCACCGGATGCATGAAGAGCGGTTCGACCTGCCCGCCAGCACGGCGGAAGCCGTCAACCGCGCCAAGGCCGAGGGCCGCCGGGTCATCGCCGTCGGGACGACCAGCGTGCGTGTCTTGGAGAGCGTCGCACGGGCCACAGCCGGCACCTTGGGTTCCGGGGCAGGCACGACCCGCATCTTCCTCCATCCGCCGGCCAAGTTCGCGGTGGTCGACGGCTTGTTGACGAACTTCCACCTTCCACAGAGCACGCTGCTGATGCTGGTGAGCGCGTTCGCCGCGCCCGGCGAGCTGCTGCGCGGACGCGAGCGGATCCTTGGCGCTTATGCGGAGGCGGTCCGCGAGCGGTACCGGTTCTTCAGCTACGGCGACGCGATGTTGATCCTATGAGCACCGGGACCGGAGCTCCGTTCGTCCTCGTCAACATGGCGATGAGCGCCGACGGCAAGATCGCCACGGCCAACCGTGCCGTGACGACGTTCGGCAGCGCGGCCGACCAAGAGCATCTGCACGCGCTCCGGGCCACGTGCGACGCCATCGTCTGCGGAGCGCGCACGGTCGAGGAGACGGATGCGACCTTGGGCAACGGTTCCGACCGGCATCGCCGCACGCGTCTGCGCCACGGGCTCTCGGGATCTCCTCTGCGGGTCGTCGTCAGCGGGACCGGCTCGATCTCCCCGTCCGCCGCGATCTGGCGGGATCGTGCTTCCCCCGTGGTCGTGCTCGCAGGGGCTCGTGTCGATCCGGAGAAGTTGGCCGGGTTGCACGCCCTGGCGGACCATGTCTGGTCATCGCCGGGCGACGAGCTGGACTTCGACGCGGCCTTCGGCTGGCTCCGGTCGCGCTTCGGTGTCGGCCGGTTGGTCTGCGAAGGCGGGGGCGGCCTCAACGACGCCCTCTTCCGCGCCGGTGTGGTGGACGAGGTCCATCTCACGCTCTGCCCGTTCGTGTTCGGTGGACGTTCGGCGCCGACGATCGCCGATGGCATCGGGTTCCCGCGGCTCGCGGACGCCGCGCGGTTCTCGCTGGCCTCCTCCCGACGGAGCGGGGGCGAGATGTTCTTGGTCTATCGCGCGGACCGGACGGCCGCTCGGCCCCGGCTCACTTCTTGAGTCCCCGCAGATGCTCGTCGAACCAATCGGCGAAGATCACCACGTCCTTCTCGATGTCCTTCCAGCCGTGGTCCGCTCCGGGTTTGCGGACGAGCTTCACCGGGGCCTTCACCCCGACTTCCTCGCATCGCTTCAAGAAGATCTCCGCTTGGTGGATCGGCACGAGCTTGTCGGCGTCCCCGTGGATGATGAGCGTCGGCGGCATGTCAGGCCGGATGAAGTTGATCGGCGAGATCTCCTTGCCGAAGACGGCCCGGCTTTCCGCCGTGTCGCTGCGAGGGCCGAACGCCGGCTTGAAGGCGGCCAGGATGCCGACTCCCACGGCGTCGTCCCCCGTGCTGCGCCAGTCCAGATAATCGGTCGGCGGGAAGAAGCATGCCACCGCCTGCACCGCGCTCGATCCGCGATCGACCGGATCCTTGGCGTCGGCTTTTCCCGGGCCTCCCTGCGTCCCCATGGTCAGCGAAAGATGGCCTCCGGCGCTCGCGCCGAAGATGCCGAGGCGGTCGGG
>CANGMH010000116.1 GCA_947454005.1 Verrucomicrobiota bacterium | reverse complement strand
CCGCTTCACGTTCGCGTTCTATGCCGACGACCTGAATTCGCCGGTCTACACCGACACCGATTGGCACCATTGGGCCTGCACGTTCGATTCGGGGACCAAGGCGCAGAAGATCTACCGTGACGGGGTGGAGGTCGCGTCGCGCACGGCGAACGCCAATTTCCAGGGGACCGGTCCGCTGGTCCTCGGCATCGCTCCGGGCATCGCGGGTTCTTGGTTCAAGGGCGCCATCGACGACGTGCGGGTCTGGAGCACGGCCCGCACGGCGTCGCAGATCGCCGCGAACCAGACCACGCGGTTGTCCGGGAACATCCCGGGGCTGATCGGCAACTATGTGTTCGACGAAGGCGGGGGCAACATGACCGTGAACCGTGCGACCGGCGCGTCCGATGCCTCGCTGCAAGGCGCCGTCGGCTGGGTCGGGCGCGACACGGGAAGTTCCCGGGCGTTCCTCTACGAGAACGGGTCGGGCCGGTTGACCTCCCTCGGCACGGTCGCCGGTGGCGGCGCAAGCGTCGCGAACGGGATCAACGACTTCGGCCAGGTCGTAGGAACGGCGCAGAAAGGCGTCGGCCAACGCGCGTTCTTCTACAGCGCGGGCAAGCTGAACGACCTCAACGATCTTCTGCCCGAGGTGGAGCAGCTCGACCAATGGAGCCTGGAATCCGGCGCCGGCATCAACCGCAGCGGCGCGATCGTCGGCACCGGCAGCCATGGCGGGTTGAAGCGCGCCTTCCTTGCGCTGCCCGCGACGGTCATCGGCCGACCGGTGATCGTGCCGCAGGGCGCGGTCGAGAAGTATCCGACGATCACTCTCCTCAAGAAACACCGGGACGACGACACCATCGAGAACTCGTTCTACTGGAGTGACGGCGAGAAGCGGCTCTACGCCATCCGCCCGGTCACGGCGAAGATCGAATGGTTCACCTCGCCCGGCGTCACCGTTGGGACCGGCGCGGACATCGCCAGCAACACCGAGCGCATCGTGAGCGTCACGGTGAACGTCTGGCCCAAGCAGCCCACCATCCACATCGCCGGGGCGCCGGTGGAGCTGCAGCCCGCGGTCACGGCGGCGAACTACACGTTCCAGAACCTCATCTACGTGACCAACCGTGCGAGCGTCGAGCCCAGCGCAAAGGTCTTCACCAGCCCCGATCCGGGTTACTCCGTCGCCTTCTACCTCAAGAACGACGGCCTGCCGGTGGCCGCGGCCCAGCCGGCCTATTTCGAGGTGATCCGCACTGTCCGGTGGGATGATTCGCACGCCCTCCTGGCCGGCAAGGACTGGCCCATCGGCGAGGAGGTCACCGACGCCGGGCACGCAGACTACGACCAGAAGAACGGCTACGTGCTGTTCGAGAAGGCGGCCTACGACGGCGTCGGCACGGATCGCGCCTATGACCGGGGGACACGCCTCGGCCCGATCCTGCCGGTGAACCTCGGGAAGCCGGGCGGCAACACCAACGCCAACCCCGACGACCTCGTCGTCGTCTGGTACCGCACCAACCGCATCGGCGTGGCGTGGGCCTCGGTGCCCGTGACCTACCGGCTGCAGTGGCCGCCGGACGACGTGGTGCCCAAGATCATCATCGCCAAGCAGACCGGCTCCGGTGTCCTCGGCGCGGCGGATTATCCGTCCAAGACCATCTACAACCAGCCCGACATCACGCTGCCGGGCTTCAACCCGAACGAGGAGCACGCCTACATGCCGGCGGACACCTTGTTCGCCATCCGCGACGACCTCAACGCGGCCCGGAACTACTCCAAGCCCTATTCTCTGCTGAAGTTCCGCGATCCGGCCACCGCCCGCTGGCGCATCAAGGTGTTCAAGGTCGTCGCGGAAGAGTCCCCCTATCGCTTCACCTACACCGGCACGGTCGGGAAAGAGGTGCAGCCGCCGTTGCCGCTCAGCCTCATGCCGCTCTGCAGCGCGTCTTACCAGGATCCCGACAATTCTGATGTGGGCTGGGAGGACTACCGAGGCAAGTTCTATGCCCGCCATGCGGGCCCTGACGGCACGCACACCAACCTGGTGGTCCGCTGGTTCTATCCAATGCAGCCGGGTTTCTTCCATCCGGATACCAACGTCTCCACCGGCAGCTGTCTCGCTTGGCTCGACGCGCGGTCCGCGGACAGGCTCGTGGCGCCCAACGCCGACATCGGCATGAAGGACCAGCCCATTGCCGTCACCTACGACATCCGCTGGGACGATGCCCCGGTCCTGCAGACGGGTGAGACCCTGGTGCGCCCCAAACGCGGCCTGCCCGACGTGTTCAATATGGCCAACGCCCGCGTGATCTTCGACTCGTTGGCGGCGTCCAGCCCCGGCGGCTCGAACTCCTTGGCCCGCTTCTACGATCCGATCAGCGCCCGGACGCTCAAGGCCGGCGTGGTGATCCCGGGCGCGTTGAAGCGCCAGAACATCGCCGGCAAGGAGTATTTCACCGACCTGCCCTGGTTCTTGAAGGTCCGTCTCACCTACGACCCGGTGAACAACTGGCTCTCGTTCAGCGGCCATCTCGACAAGGACTTCGGTGTCGGCGAACCGCTGCTGCTGCCCAACGTGCTCAGCGGACGCGAACGCGACCGTCTCAAACTGCTCGCCGACGGCGACGGCGACTGGGCCCGGTTGATGGAGCGGCTCTACAACCTGACACGCAACCCGAACGAGATCGATGTGGACGGCGACGGCGTGCCGGACGAGGCCTTGCTCTTCGGCTTGAAGAAAGCGTTCGCCACCAACTTCTTCTCCGTGCCCATCGAGCACCAGGCCCTAGTCAGACGGAACGCTTGGGTGCCGAACATCTTCGGGCAAGAGTTCTGGAAAGAGGCGACGTTCGTGGAATGGGTCGATGACACGCGGAGCAGGCCGGAGACCATCGAGGAGGCCCTCCTGACTGATGCCAAGGTCGCCCGCGACCTCGCGCTGAAAGGTGCCTTCGGCTATCGCGTCACCGGAGGCGGGGCGCCGCGAAAGTCATATGAGATCACGACCAACATCGTCCCGGAGATCCTCGCGGGAGGCCCCAAGGTCCTGACGACCGGCCTGGGCGGCATCCCTTCCGCCGCGACCCGGCCCGGGAACGCGCTCAGCTTCGACGGCGTGAGCGGTCTGGTGACGGTCGGCACGAACACCGATGGTGGCGCTCTCGATCTGGGCGGCACGTCGTTCACCGTCGAGTTCTGGGCGAAGGTGACGTCCCCGATGACGGAGCAATATCTGGTCGGCCAGCCCTCGGGCGCGCCGGACCTGGGCCGGCTGCGCATGGGCTTCCGCGGCGGCGGCAAGTTCGCTTTCGACCTCGGGACCACCCCGGCCTCGGTCTCGATCTTCAACACGGGCGACACCTATACCGACACCGGATGGCACCACTGGGCCGGCACCTTCGACCCAGGGACCAAGGTCCAGACGATCTACCGCGATGGTGTCTCCGTGAGCAGCCGCACCAACCTGGCGCTCAACTACGCGGGCTTTGGCGCGCTCGAGCTCGGCCGCTTCGGCAGCCAGTACTTCGGCGGCCAACTGGACGAGTTCCGCGTCTGGAAGACGGCGCGGACCGCATCGGAGATCCGCTCGCAGATGAACAAGCGGTTGCTCGGCTCCGGCGTGGAGCCGGGCCTGGAGGTCCTCTACCGCTGCGACGAGGCGTCCGGACCCCTGGCCAGCGACGCGCTGCTCATCCAGGGCGGCTACGTCGGCACGCTGAACGGCGTCGTCTCGAGGGTCGCCTCGACGGCGCCGACCGGCATCCCGCCCCGCTACATCACCGTCGCCGAGAACAACGACCCCGCCCTCGGCGGATTGCCGGTGGCGTTGCACGTGATCCGCGTGGACGACGGCCCGTACCTGGGCGACCTCAAGGTGCTGCCGGGCGACAACGTGTTCGACGAGCGGTTGACCCTGCGCCACAGCAGCGATTTCGGCGGGGATCCGGGACCGGTCACGTTCCAGTGGTACTACAAACCCATCGGCGCGGATTTCGACCCCACCGACCTGCCCGTCGTCAACGATGCGACCGCGCTTTCGCCCAGCGACCTGCGGGGATGGACGCCTTACACCAGCTACAAGCCGGTCAACGGTGCCGGCGTGAACTACGTCACCACCGGCGAGGGCGGCGAATCGGGCCTGATCACCCTCTCGGACAACGCGTTCATCTGCCGCTACAAGGGCTACGCGGTGAACCTCGCTTCGGCGGCCGCGTGGAGCGGTTGGGTGGGTGATCCCGCCGGCACCGCCGACCAGCCCCGCGCCGCTTTGGCCGAAGGCTGGGTCAAGCGCGTCATCCGCGGGCTCAACCCGTTCGATGCGCGGACCAGCGATTTCCATTCGTCGCCGGCCGTCACCTTCGCCTCGATGCTCATCCAGGCGGGCCATCGCTATGAAGGGCCGATCGCGTTCAACCCGAGCGCGGACGCCATCAACAAGGTCGGTCTGATCGAGGCCTACACCACGGTGCTGGAACGCGCCAAGGGCCTGAGCATCGAAGGCGTGCCGCAGGTGGACTTCAACCCGGCCAACAACGCGCTGCTGCTCGCGGCCACCAAGATCGCCGATTTCTACACCTTGCTGGGCAACGAGGCCTATGCCGATGCCAGCGACCCGACCATCGGGTTCGGCTCCGGCAGCAAGGAATACGGCTCGCTCGCATCCAGCATCTTCGCCTTCCAGAACCAGCTCGATTCGCTGCTGGAAGAAGAGCTCGTGCTCCTGCGCGGCCGCGACGACGGCGCCGCCGGCGTCGGGGCGGACCCGGTGTACAACCGGTTGTTCTGGAACTTCACGCTCGGCGAGGGCGAGGTGGCCTACCAGCAGAACTACAACATCAGCGACCAGAACCTGGACGGGTTCATCGACGAGAAGGACGCGCGCATCCTGTATCCGCAGGGCCATGGCGACGCCTGGGGCCACTACCTCGAGGCGATCAAGCAGCACTACGCGCTGCTGAAGCATCCTTACTTCACCTGGATCCCGCGCACCGAGCTGGTGAGCGTCGGCGGCGCGGCCATCAAGGTCGATTTCCTGGACGAGCGGAAATTCGCCGCCATGGCCGCCGCCAAGGCGAAGGCCGGCGCGGAGATCGTGGACCTGACCTACCGGTTGAACTACGTGGACGACCCCGCCGGCCAATGGCAGGGCTACAAGGACGCCAAGACCGACCGGGCCTGGGGCGTCACCGAATGGTCGCGGCGCGCCGGCATCGGGGCCTATCTTGACTGGCTCACCGCCAACACCATCCTGCCGAGCGAGGACCCGAACCCGAGCCACACCGGAATCGACAAGATCGACCGGCAGACCGTGCGCGAGATCCAGGAGATCCCGGCCCAGTTCACCGAGATCCAGACCCGGCTCGACCAGGCGGACGCGGGATTGAACCCGCTCGGGCTCGCGAAGGGCGTGGTGCCCTTCGACATCGATCCTTCGTTGGTCTCCGGCGCGGCCGGCATCGCGGGCAAGACCCACTACGAACAGATCCAGGAGCGCGCGCTCAAGGCGATGAGGAACTCGTTGTCCGTCTGGGACGAGGTCAACAAATCGACCGAGGCGCTGCGCCGGAACCAGGACACCGTCGAGCAGCTCACGGTTAACGTGACCGACCAGGAGCGCGACTATAAGAACCGCCTCATCGAGATCTACGGCTATCCCTACGGCGGCGACATCGGTGCCGGGAAGACCTATCCCAGCAGTTATGACGGCCCCGACATCTATCATTATATGTACGTCCCGGTGCCCGATTTCGATGGTGCGACCAGCACCTCTGCCGCGGATTCCACGGCGTACTTCACCCGCATGAACCTCGGCATCGACATCACGGGGAACACCACCAGCGGGGCCTTAGGTTCCAAGGACGAGGAATTCTTCTTCCCGGACGACTTCGCCAAGGACCTGTCGGCCGGTACCAGCGGCCTTCCCGCCGACAACCGCATCCTCGCGGTCATCTATCCGCGCACGACGGCCCGCTACGCCTTCTCGCCGCCCGCGGCGTGGGGACAACGCCGGGCGCCGGGCGAGATCCAGTTGGCGCTCTCCGACCTCATCCAGAGCGAGGCCCGCTTGCGTGCCGCGCTCAAGAACGACGACGCCTTGTTCGCCGATATCAACGACAAGGTGAAGCTGCTCAACGCCCGCTATGACCTCAAGGCCGAGGAGCTCAAGCTCAAGAGCGACCTGACCGCCACCAAGCTCTCGTTCGTGGGCGCCCTCATCGGCCTCAAGATCGGGAAAGCGTACGCCCTCAGCATCGGGCAGACCGTGATCAGGGCCGCGGATGCGGCCCAGACGGCTTTGCCTCTGTCCGTCGGTCTCGCGACCGATGCCACGTCGGCCGGTCGCGCCGCGATCAAGTTCTCGGGAGCCGTCGTCGCGAATGCCAACGCCGGCATCGCCGCCGCGCTGGATGCCTCGGCGGAGGCCATCGAGAAGATCGGCCTTCCGGCAGCGGAAGGCATCGTGGCCTCCAAGATCCTCTCGGCCGAGTTCACCTACGAGATCCGCATACAGGTCGACGAGCTGGAGCGGCTCCTCCGTCAACTGGCCACCTCCAGGATCGAGGGCATCCGTTTGTCCGAGGCGGTCAACCAGGCCGGCGGCCGCTACCAGGCCGCTTTGGCGAAGGGGCAGCGGTTGATCGAGGAGCGGGTGGCGTTCCGGGTTCGGACGTCGGCGCGCACCACGGAGAACCGGTACCAGGACATGACCTTCCGGATCTTCCGGAACGACGCCTTGCAGAAGTACCGCGCGACTTTCGACCTGGCGCAGCGCTACGTGTTCCTCGCGGCGACGGCCTATGACTACGAGTCGAACCTTTTGGGGACCGACACCCGGGGTGGCCGGGCATTCCTGACCGACATCATCCGGCAACGGTCGATCGGGCAGATGTTGGACGGCTCGCCGGTGATCGGCAGGTCGGGCCTGGCCGATCCGCTGGCGCGGATGGGCAACAACTTCGACGTGCTCAAGACGCAGCTCGGGTTCAACAACCCGCAGACGGAGACCGGGCGGTTCTCGCTGCGCGACGAGCTGTTCCGCCTGCGCGGCAGCAGCGACGCCGATTGGCGGGCGAACCTGATGTCGAAGCGGGTGGCCAACCTCTGGGACATCCCGGAGTTCCGGCGGTACTGCCGTTCGTTCGCGCCCGAGTCGGCGGGGGCGCAGCCGGGCATCGTGATCCGCTTCCCGACCACGGTGACCGCGGGCCTGAACTTCTTCGGCAAGCCCCTGGGCGGCGGGGACAGCGCCTACGACCCGAGCCGGTTCGCGACCAAGGTCCGCAGCGCCGGCGTTTGGTTCACCGGCTACAACGGCCTCGGCCTGTCGCAGACGCCGCGGGTCTACCTCGTGCCGGCGGGTTCCGACGTGCTGAGCTCGCCGACGCCCAACGACTTCGTCACCCGCGGCTGGCGGGTGGTGGACCAGGCGTTGCCGGTGCCGTTCCCGATCGGCGGGAACCGGCTGAGCGACGCGGCCTGGATCCCGGTGAACGATTCGTTGGGCGGCAGCTTCGCGGAGGTCCGGCGGTTCTCGAGCTTCCGGGCCTACCACGACAGCGGCGGGTTCGATCCCAAGGAGGCGACCACCGATTCACGGCTCATCGGCCGCAGCGTGTGGAACACGGACTGGATGCTCATCATCCCGGGCCAGACGTTCCTCGCCAATCCGGCCGCGGGCCTCGACACGTTCATCAACTCGGTGAGCGACATCAAACTGTTCTTCCAGACCTACTCGTACTCGGGGAACTGAGCGCCGACGCAACCACCGATCCATCCAACACCATGAACATCACCACGTCGCCGGGGAGCAGGGGAGAGCGGGAGCAGGGGAGAGGCATCTGCCGTCCGCTCCGCCCCTCTGGCCTCTTCCTCGCCAGCCTGTCCGGCCTTGCCCGGTTGCGGCCTTTGGCCTTCTGCCTTCTGCCTTCCGCCTTGGCCGCAGGAATCCCTGAGCCGGGAGCCCGGCTCTATGGCACGGTTGCGCTCAACGGCGTGGTGGTGACGGCGGCGGACACCGCCGTGGTCATCGAAGCCCGGAAGACGCCGACCGGACCGGCCATCGCCAGCTACACCATGGGTTCCCAGGCGAGCGCCGGGAACTTCTACTCGCTCAAGGTGGACGCCGAGGCCTCCGCGCCGTCGGCGGACGCCGGCAGCGCGCTGCTCGGATCGACGTTGTACCTCGTGGTGCGGGACGGCACCGGCGTGGTGGACACCAAGACCTTCGCGCTCAGTTCCCGTGGCATGAGCGCGCGGGTGGACTTCGGAGCGGTCGACACCGACGGCGACGGCATGAGCGACGCCTACGAGTTGGCGAACTTCGGCAGCGCCACCGGCGGCTCGCCGACGGCGGATCCCGACCACGACGGCCGGCCGAACTTGCGCGAGTTCCTGCAGGGCACCGATCCGAACGTCGCCGACGGACGCCATCCGGCGGACCGCTCGCCGGCCGACGACCGCATCACGTTGGCCGAGGTGACCGATTACATCCTCGCCTGGAAGACCGGCGGCACCTGGCCGGTGGAACCGGCGCTCAACTCGGCCGGCATCGAGGACTACGTCACCCGGGCCGGAGCGATCTGGAAGGGCGGCGAGGTGTACGTGTTCGACAACGACCCGGTGACCACCGCGCCGCTGTGGTGGGTGAACGCGCCGGTGTCGTCGTCGACCTCGGGCAAGGCCCGGCCGGCGGCGCCGCCTATCGCGCCGATGGAGCAGCTGAACGTCGCACGCGCGTTGCCGGCGAGCTACCGGCCCAACCAGCCGGTGCCTGTCGCCGTGTCGGTCACGCCGGCCGACCAGACGAAGGCCTACGCGGTGGTGGAGACGCCGCCGGAAGGATGGACGGTCCGCAACCTCAGCCACGAAGGCCGCTGGGACCCGGTGAACCGGAAGATCAAGTGGGGCCCGTTCTTCGACCCGTCGCCGCGCACGCTCACCTACGAGGCCGTGCCCGCGCCGGCATCGGCCGGAGCGGCGGATTTCACGGGACGGGGCAGCTTCGACGGCCGCGGTCTGGCCTCGGTCGGTCCGTTGCGCGTCTGGCCCCCGGGCCAGACCCCGCCGGCCAGGCTCGCGTTCGCCGCGGCGTCCTCCGGCCTGAGCCTGGAGCTCCAAGGCGAGGCCGGACGCAGCTACGAGCTGCAGGCGTCGGACAACCTCGGCGGATGGAGCGCCGGCCCCACGCTGACGCTCGACGCGCAAGGCCGTGCGACCGTCCCTGCCGACGACGGCGCCACCACGCGCTTCTACCGGCTCCGTCCGATCGAGTGATGTCCCGATGATCCGGACCTCCAACGCGGGGTGGCGACCGCTCGCGGTCGCGTTCCTCGGCCTGTTGTGCGGGATGCGGCTCGCGGCGGCGACGGTGACCTCTTCGTTGCCCGGGTTCTTCACGCCGCAGGTCGCGTTCTCCGTGTCGCTCACGGTCGCGCCCGACGCGGGCACGCGCGTCCAGGCAATCGAGGAGACGCCGCCTTCGGGCTGGACCGTCGGCGACCTTTCGCACGGCGGAGCCTGGGACGCGGCGGCGGGCAAGATCAAGTGGGGGCCGTTCACCGATGCCACGCCGCGCGTGCTGTCGTACCGGCTCACGCCGTCGGCCGGAGCCGTCGGCCGCCATGCGTTCGCCGGACAGGCCCGCTTCGATGCTGCCCTCGTCGTCGTAGGAGGCGTCCGCGCCACCGACAAGTTCCCCGGCACGCTCACGCGTGTCTTGCCGGCCGACTATCTTCCCGGGGTCCCGTTCCCGGTGACGCTGGCTGCCGCGCCTTTCGCGGATGTGACGGCGTGGGCGGTCGAAGAACTCGTGCCCGAAGGCTGGGCCGTCAGCAACATCACCGGCGGCGGCGGGTTCGACGCGACCAACCGGAAGGTGAAGTGGGGGCCGTTCTTCGACGCCGTCCCGCGCACCTTGGGCTACGTCGTGACGTCGCCCGCCGCATCTCGATCGGAAGCAGGGCTCGTGGCGTCGGCGCGCTTCGACGGGGCCGTCCTCACCGACACCGCGCAGCTGCCGGTCCGGCCCAGCCGTCTGGCCCGGACGATGCCGGACGCTTACCGACCGGGCGTCGCCGTGTCCGTCGGGATCACCGCGGCTCCGGCGCCGTTCGTCCGGACCTACGCCTTGGAGGAGACCTTGCCGACCGGTTGGACGCCGACCGCCATCACCGCCGGCGGCGCGTGGGATGCGGCGAACCGCCAGATCAAGTGGGGCCCGTTCGCGGACGCCGAGCCGACGTCGCGCACCGTCGGCTATCAGCTCACGCCCGCCGCGGATGAAGGACGTACGCTCGCGCTCTCGGTGACCGCGACCTTCGATGCGGGATCGGTCGTCTCCGTAGGCACGATCGCGCGTTTCCTTGTCCACCCGGAGAACTCGGTCACCCGGGCGCTGCCGGCCGCGTATGTCCCCGGTGTGGCGATGCCCGTGACGCTCACGGCCACGCCGGTCGACACCGGGTCGGTCTACGCCGTCGAGGAAGAGGTGCCCGTCGGCTGGACCTTCACCGACATCAGCCATGGCGGCGCGATCGATCCTGCGAGCCGCAAGATCAAGTGGGGCCCGTTCTTCGACGCGACCGCGACCGTGCGGGCGCTGACCTACCAGGCGAAGCCGCCGGCCGATGCGTTCGGATCCGTCGTGTTCGCGGGCGCCGCGCGGTTCGATCGGTCCGTGGTCGCCGTCACCGGAGCGACCTCGGTGGCCAACGTGCCGTCCTCGGTGCTCCGCGTCTTGCCGTCCCGCTACCGGCCGAACCTTCCGTTCACGGTCACGATCATCGCGTCGCCGGTCCCGGGCGTCGTGACCTATGCCGTGGAGGAGGACGTGCCGGCCGGTTGGACGGTCGGCACCGTCAGCGACGGCGGCGCTTTCGACGCGCTCAACCGCAAGATCAAGTGGGGCCCGTTCCTCGACCGCGACCTGCGTCCGCTCACCTACGTGGTCACACCGGAT
>CANGMH010000115.1 GCA_947454005.1 Verrucomicrobiota bacterium | reverse complement strand
GACTACGGCTGGCGCACCAGCTATCAGCACATGGACGGCTTCGGCCCGTGGGTGCAGGAGGAGCTCTGGAAGGGCGGCCAGGACGGCATCCTTCCGCCCGCTGGCACGGTGAGCCAGGGACCGAGCGGGCTCGCGTATTATCCCGGCTCCGGATTCGGCGAGCGGCTCGCCGGGACGTTCTTGCACTGCGATTTTCCCGGCGGCGTGACGTCGTTCACGGTGAAGCCGCGCGGTGCGAGCTACGCGGTGGACCGGCAGGAGAAGTTTCTCTGGAACTGTTGGCCGACCGACGTGGATTTCGGTCCCGACGGTGCGGTGTACGTGCTCGATTGGGTGAGCGGCTGGACGCAATCGCCCAAGGGCCGGATCTACAGGATAACACCAAGCGATGCGGCCGCCGGGGCATCGGTTTCTTCAGGTCGGCGGCTCCCGGAACCGGAACTCATCGCCCAAGTGAAACGGCTGCTTGGCGAAGGCATGGCGGCGCGAGGTGTGAATGAGTTGCTTGAGCTGCTCGGGCATCCCGACCGCCGCGTGCGGTTGGAAGCGCAGTGGGAGCTGGCGGGGCGTTATCGCGCGCCGGGCACAGCGGGGGTGCTCGCGTCGATCAAGGCCGAGATGTTCAAGGATTCAACGCTGCCGGCGCGTCTCTACCGGATGGTGTCCGGGTCCAAAGATTCTCTGGCCTCGGTCCATGCGCTTCGGGTGTTGGAAGGCTGGATCCGCACACAACAGGCGGACTTCATGCCGATACTCGATGTGATCGGCACGACCAATAGCGTCGTTCGGACGGAAGCCATCCGCGTCGCCGGGACGGCCGGCATCATCAATGCCATGCCTGCGCTGTGGACCATTGCCACCAACAATCCGCCTGCGCTGCGTTTCAACGCTGCGATGGCGCTTGCCCGTCTCGCCAAACCCAGTGGTCTCCGCATGTTCCACGACGGTTCAGCGATGGTATCGAACTATAACGTCCTCCACCGGGCACGCAGCGCCGTCGGTTTGGGAACACCGCTGCCTCAGCCGACGGCGATCGACGCCTTTGCCATCCTCTCCGCGAATCTTACCGACGATGCGTTCATCGAACACGCGGCGGTCCGGATCCTCACGACCTTGGGGGACACCAATGGTCTCGCGGCTGCGGTCACGGCTTCTGATTTCCGGACACGCCGCGGAGCTCTCCTCGCGCTCCGGCGTCTCACCAACTCCGCGGTCACCAACTTCCTCTCCGACCCCGACCCGCGCCTCGTGGTCGCCGCCGGACGCGCCATCCACGACGTGCCCATCGTCGAGGGTTTCCCGGCGTTGGCGGGGCTCCTCTTGCGCGTCGATTGCCCGACGAACCTGATGTCCCGCGTGATCGACGCCTGTGCCCGTCTCGGCACGCCGCAGCACGCGCAACAGCTCGCGGGCTTCGCCAAGCGCCGCGACGTGCCCGACGCCGCGCGGGCCCTCGCATTGCGCACCTTGGCCGAATGGGGCGCGCCGCCGCCGCTCGACCGGGTGAACGGATTGTGGCGGCCGATGGTGACCGGAGCGCGGGCGGCCCGCCCGCGTGGATCCGACGAGACGAGCCCCGCCGCCGACCGAGGGGACGGGCCGACCGCCCTCCCGGCCGACCTCGGCCGTTCCGCGTCGTTCGAGGAAGGCGTCGCCGTGAAACGCAACGATGCGCCGGCGAAGCGCGCCTTCCTCCGTGTCGCCGGCGAGATCATGGATCCGTCCACGCCGGACGAGATCGGCGTGGTGGTGGGCGGCGCTCCGGCGTCGGCCACCGTCCAGGTCGCCGTGGTCGACGCGGCGGTGGGATTGCGCACCAAGGAGGCCTCGACCCCTCTGTTCGCCTTGTACACGCGTCCCGGCACGCCGCCGGAGGTGCGCCGAGCCATCGTCCCGGCGCTCGCCCAGCTGAAGGTGGCGCAGGCCGGCGAAGCCGTGAAGATCGCGCTCGCCGATGCCGATCCGAAGCTGCGTTCCGCCGCGCTGCCGCATCTTGACCGGCTCGAAGGCGAGGATTCGGTGTCGCTGCTTGCCGGATTGGTCGGCGGTAAGGCGTCCGACATCCGACTTGCCCAAGCCGCGCTGGCTGCGTTGGCGAAACTTCCCGGGACGCAAGCGGACGAAGCGGCGCGCGGGTTCCTGGCTTCGCTCGAAGCCGGTCGGCTCCCGCCGGAATTGGCGCTCGATGTGCGGGAAACCGCGCGGGCGAGGACCGGCGCGCCGTCGGCAGCCGCGGCGGCGGCGGCCAAGACCGCGGCGCTCCGCGACACCTTGGTCGGCGGGGATGCGGCGCGGGGACGCGGGATCTTCTTCGGGAACCAGACCGTCCAGTGCTCGCGCTGCCATCGGGTCGGCGTGGACGGCGGCACGGTCGGTCCGAAGCTCGACGGCGTCGGCAAGCGCCAGACGCGCGCCTATCTGCTGGAGAGCATCGTGCAGCCGGGCGCGAAGCTGGCCGACGGATTCGAGACCGTGGTCCTGACCCTGCGCGACGGACGGACCATCGCCGGGACGCTCAAGCGGGAATCCAGCAGCACATTGGAGGTCGAGGTCCTGGACGACACCGGGACTTCGGCGATCTCGCGCGTCGCCCGCGCCGACGTGGCCCAGCGCGAACGCGGCCCGAGCGCGATGCCGGAAGGCCTGGCCGATCTGCTCACGCCGTTCGAGATCCGCGACCTCGTGGAGTATCTGGCCTCGCTCAAGTGACGCGGGAGCGCCGTCCGCGGACGTCCTGCCTCACTCCGTCGTCGCGACGGTGACCTTGCGGGCCCGGGCCAGCGACTCCAGTTCGGGCTGGTCGAGCAGCAGCGTGCGGCCCGGTTCCACCGCGAGCACGCGGATGCCGTTGGCAGCGCAGACCTCGATGGTCCTCGGCCCGACGCAAGGGATGTCGAAGCGCAGGTCGTGGCCCGGCTTGGACACCTTCACCGCGACCGCGCCGCCATCCTTGCCGGCGAGCTTTCCGCCGCGTTCGAGGCAGGCATCGGTGCCCTCGAACCCTTCAACGGCGAGCACCGTCCCGTCCTTCACGACCACGCTCTGGCCGATCTCCAGGCGGGAGACCTCTTTCGCGATGCGGTGGCCGAAGGCGATGTCGGCGCGGCGGGCCGCGTCCAACGCCGGGCCGCTCGCGTAACCGGCGGTCGGCATCCACGGCGCGAGCCAGCGCAGCGGTTCGATGAGCTCGACGCCGTCCTTCTTGAGCTCGTCGCCGATGGCGCCGAAGACGGTGTGGGCGTTCTTCTCCTTGAGGCGGAAGAGCAGCGCCATCGCCCGCAGGTCGGGCCGGACGTCGAAGAGGTTCTTCGGCGCGATCTGCCCGAGCATCACGCACTGCGCCACGCCGCGGTCGGTGAAGGAGGAGATGAGTTTCCCGAGCTGTCCGACACGGAGCCAGACGATGTCGTCGACCAACGGAGCCAGCGCCGGATCGGTCTCGCCCTCGAACGCGACGGCGACGATGCGGCGTCCGTCGCGGCGGGCTTCGCGCGCGAAGAGGAGCGGCAACGACTTGGAGCCGGCGATCAGGCCGAGCGGCGGGGCGATATCGGGCATGGGAACAGAACGGCGCGATGCGGCGCGCGGATCGGCGCATGTTCTAGCCGAGAGACCCGGAGGACAGGAAGGACCGTGTTGGCCGGGGCCGGAACATCATCGATGGCCGCGCGTGACCATTCCTACTCCTCACTTCACGAACAGCAGGATCGCTGCGCCCACCGCGATCCGGTACCAGCCGAACGGCGTGAAGGTGTGGCCGCGCACGTAGCCCAGCAGCCATCGCACCACGACGAACGCCGTCACCGCCGCCACCGCCGTGGCGAGCAGGATGAGCGACCAGGGCTCGTGCGGGGTCTTGTCCTTCAGCGCGTCGAGCGTCTCCTTGGCGCCGGCCGCTAGCAGCGTCGGGATCCCCAACAGGAACGAGAACTCGACGGCCGCCGGCCGCGCCAGCCCCAGCAGCAGCGCGACCAGGATGGTCGTGCCCGAGCGCGATGAACCCGGGAACGCCACCGCGATCAGCTGCGCCGCGCCGATCGCCAGCGCGATGGTCCACGAGACGTCCACGATCGTCCGGCGTCCGCGCAGCCACCGCTCGGCACCGACGAACGCCACGCCGCCGATGAGCGTCGCCCACGCGATGGGAGCGGGATCTTTCGGCAGCTTGAGACCGGCCTTCTTCAGCGCGAGCCCGCCGATCGCGGTGACCACGAACGCCGCGGCGAGCTTGAGCAGGTAGTCCCGGTTTTCCGGACGGCTCCAGCCGAGCACCAGCTCCTTCGCCCGGCCGGCGAAGACGGCGAGCACCGCGAGCACGGCGCCGGTCTGGATGACCACGTTGAAGAGCTCGGAGCGGTGGCCGAGCCAGTGCTCCGCGAGCAGCAGGTGGCCGGTCGACGAGACCGGCAAGAACTCGGTGATGCCTTCGATGAGGCCCAACAGAACGACGGAGATCCAATCAGCCATGCGGCGGATGAACCGTGAAACCGCCCCGCCATCGCAAGGCGAAAGACAGGAAACCCATGCGCCAGCCGGCGACAACGTGGGCCGTTCCGTTCCTCAGAAGGTCGGCCCGAGGATCCACGGCGCGAACTCCTCGTCGCCGATCCCTTGCGCCTCGCTCTTGGTCCGCTCGCCGCTCGCCACGGCGAGGATCGCCTCGAAGATCCGCTGACCGACCTGTCCGACCGTCTCCGTGCCGTCGAGGATGGTGCCGGCGTTCAGGTCCATGTCGTCGTGCATCCAGTCGTAGAGCGTGGTCGTCGTGGCCACCTTGAGGCACGGCGACGGCTTGCATCCGTACACGCTGCCCCGGCCGGTGGTGAACACACCCACGTTCGCTCCGCCGCAGACCAGGCCGGTCATGCTCACCGGATCGAACCCCGGCGTGTCCATGAACGCGAAGCCCGGCGCCGTTATCGGCTCTGCGTAGCGATAGACGGCGCCCAACGGCGCCTGTCCGCCCTTGGCGAGCGCGCCGAGGCTCTTCTCGTAGATCGTGGTCAGGCCGCCTTCCTTGTTCCCGGGGCTCGGGTTGTTGTCGATCGAGGCGCCGAAAAGCTTCACGTACTGCTCCCACCAGCGGATGTGCGCGACCAGCTTCTCGCCGATCTCGCGGGTGATGGCGCGCCGCGTGAGCAGATGTTCCGCGCCGTAGATCTCCGGCGTCTCCGCCAGCACGCTCGTGCCGCCGTGGCGCACCAGTTCGTCGCTGGCGATGCCGAGCGCCGGGTTCGCGGTGATGCCGCTCGCGCCGTCGGATCCGCCGCAGTTCAGCGCCAGCACGAGCTTGGACAGCGGTTGCGGCGTGCGGCGCGCCTGGGCGGCGACCGGCAACAGCCTCGCGACCGCGGCGGCCGCGGCGTCGACGGTCTTCGCCACGCCGCCCTGCTGCTGGATGTTCAGGAAGGTCGGCGCCGCTTCGCCGGGCCTCAGCTGGTCGAGCTTGCCGTCCGCGCGGATGCCGCTGACCTGATGTCCCTCGCAGCCGAGGCCGATCATCACGTAGCCGGCGATGTTCGGATGCCGCGCGATGCCGGCGAGCACGCGCTGGAGCATCGCGTGCGGTTCGCCGGGCTGGACGCAGCAACCGCTCTTGTGGGTGAAGGCCAGCACGCCGTCCACGCCGGGGAAATCGCGGCGGAGCTGCTCCGGCGCGAACCGCGCCTTCACCTGCTGGGACGTGCTGGCCGAGCAGTTCACGCTGGAGATGACGGCGATGTAGTTGCGCGTCCCGACGCGTCCAGCGGGTCGGGAGTAGCCGAGGAACCCGCGCTCCTCGCCGGCCGGCACCGGGGGCAGCGGTCGCACATCGGTGCCGAACTCGTGCTCCCTCGTGAAATCGCGGACCACGAGGTTGTGGGTGTGGACGTGGTCGCCGGGCGCGATGTCGCCGCGGGCGAAGCCGATCACCTGTCCGTACCGGCGCACCGGCTCGCCATCGCGGACCTCGCGCGTGGCCAGCTTGTGGCCGCGGAGCAGGTCGGCCTTTAGCGTGACCGCGCGGCCGTCTGTGTCGGCGAAGACCAAGCCGGCCTTCACCGGACGCTTGAGCACGACCACGTCGTCGTCGCGGTGCAGCCGGATGGAGATATCGGAGAGCGGAGTCACGGCCCGACGCTACCAGACCTGCCGGCCGGACGGCGAACCGGGAATGACGCGGACGCTCTCGTCCTCGTGGACGCCCCGCGGTGCGAAGACGCTCGGACGCAGGATGGCCGTCGACGACGTCGCGATGTCTTTCCGCTCCGGGGTATGGTTGTCTCGTCGCGCCATGAAGTCCGCCTACGAACTCGCGATGGAGCGGTTGAGCAAGAGCGCTCCCGCCAAGAAGCTTTCCGCCGACCAGAAGGCCCGCATCGCGGACCTGGAATCGCTGCACCGCTCGAAGGTCGCCCAGCGCGAGATCGCCCTCGGCGACGAGGTGGCGGCTGCCCGGGCGGCGGGACATCCGGAGAAGGCCGACACCTTGCGAGCGGAGTTCGCCGCGGAGAAACAGCGGCTGGAGGAGGACCTCGAGGCCAAGAAGCAACGCGTCCGCGACGGGAAGTGAGCCCGGACGGCGGTCACTTCCGTCGCGTGGACTTGGCCTCCAGTTCGCGCACCTGGTCGCGCAATGTCTCGGCGACGACGTAGCCGCAGCATCCCGAAGCGCCGCAGCGGCAGGGATGGTTCCGGTAGTCCTCGATGTCGTAGCCGTAATCGAAGGTCAGTTCCTCGCCCGGACGCAGGTCGCGCATGGCGAGGATCCAGACCTTCCCGCCGCGGAGCACGGCCTCGCAGTTCGGTGAGCAGCTGTGGTTGAGGAAGCGCGCGGGGTTGTCCGGATGGTCGCCGTCGAGGTCCCACTGGTCGTCGATGGCGAAGATGAAGGGGTTGCCGGCCGCGCAGCGCTTGGCGGACTCGGACTTCGGGATGAGCTCGCCGGTGTATTCGACGATGGTTTCGCCGCTCCCGACCACGCGCATGGCGAAGGCCCCGCGGCCGTGGATCCCGGAATCGAGGACGGCGAAGCGCGCCACGGAGCGCGTGGCCGGGGAAGGCGGACAGTCGTCCGGCATGGGACGAGTCCACCATACGACGGGCCGTTCTCCAAGCCCGGGATCCGGGGGAGCATCGGCTCATCGGGCACCTTGGCAGAAGTCGTCCTGGCTGGACGGAAAACAGGGCCCGCCCTCGGCTGGAACGATGTCACCGGACGCCTTCGTCTACTCGAGGAGGCGGCGAGGTCGTGCGGCGCCTTGGAGCGCGGTGGCAGAGCGCAGCGGGTCGCGAAGCGGCCTGTGGTGGATGTTGTTCTGGTTTGCGACACCGCTTTCGACCACCGGACACGCGTCCGTGTGTCCGGGATGTTTCGTCCGCTCCGAAAGCGGCGTGGCGCTGCGCTTCCCGCCGCAATCCAAGGAGTCGCGGGCGAGGGCGTCCGCGCTCCGGTCTACCGCATCGTTCCTCCTAAGAACACCCGCGTGCTACGCGTAGACAGCGATCGTGTCCAAGTCTCAGTAGATGTAGGCCCGATAGCCGTCCGCGCCGCCGCCTTGGATCATCTGCCACTTCATATCGGACCAAGGCCGCGTCTCCACATGACCGTCGGCGAACGCCGCGTTGTTGTTGCGTACCTTCCCGCCGAAGCTGTGGCTGAGACCGGCCGATGTGACCTGCTTGAGGTCGTCGTCCCAGGTCCCGACCAACCAATCCGAAGCGATCGGCTGGATGCCCGCCGAGGCGTCTTCCAGTTTCGTAGGCCAAGGGTCCGCGATCCTCGTCCGGAGCTGTCGAGGATCGGGGAACACCAACGACGATGAGCCTTCCAAGGCACGGGGAACCCACCAGAAGAGGTCCGGGAACGCGATCGAGGCCTTTTGATCCAGCCGGTAGTAGGTGTCGAGATCGGCCGGGGTCACGATCCCTTGGCCTCCGCTCTTGAAGCGACGGAACTCGTCCGCGTTCCGCCACCGCTCCTCATGGGTGGGACAAAACCACATCCTAGCGGTCACGCCGTAGGACCCCATGTTGGTGATCATCGGGATGGCCACGAACCAGGGTTCCAGCGCGGAGTAGTTGCTCAGTTTCGAGGTCGCGGTGGGCAGTTGGAACGAAGGCAGGCGTCCGTGCCCGTCGTCGGTGGCATAGGTGGCGGAGGCGATGGCCCATTGGCGGAAGTTGCCGGTGCAGATGGCGACCTTGGCGCGGAACCGTCCGTAGGCGAGCGCCGGCACGAGCAAACCGACCAGCACGCCGATGATGCCGATGACCACCAGCAGTTCGATCAAAGTGAAAGCCCGTCCGGTTCGGGCGCGGCCGACGAGATCGGCGTTGGCAAAGGCGCAACGGGCGATCTTGGCGCGGGGTTTCATGGCGGGCCGGGTGTGCAGGGATCGCCCTCAGAACAGCCGCGGGTCTCGCGTGGGCAGCGGCAGCGGCCACGGCCAGTCGAGGACCTCGCCCAGATCACGGCCGTTCTCGGTCAATTTCCGGAAGACCCCACCGTCGTCCTTGCCGTTGCCGCCGATGCTCCAGAGGCGGAACCAGCCGTTGTCGGTGCGCTCGTAATGGAGCGGTTGACCGCCCATCCAATCGGTGGGCACGGCGGGGAGATAGGCGGGCACCAACTCGGCGAGCGCGGCGGGGAACGTGCCGTGGGCGAGCCGATGCCGCTCCAGCGCGCAGGCGACGACCGCGAGCCCGGCGGTCGCTTGGGCTCGGTTGGCTTTGTCGGTGGCCTTCGAGAGGGCGGGCAACAACATCCCGGCCATGATCGTGAACGGCGAACGCTTGGCGTTCAGTTCTGTCAAATAGTCGCCTAGAGGCTGTTCTCCCTTCCACGGGGCGGTGCGATTGGTGGGGGCCATGTAGGACCGCGCATGGTCGAGTATCTCTTGGTAACCCCGCAGCAACCCGACTTGGTTCTGCCGGAACCAACCGGAGGGGACAAAAAAGCCCAGGCTCACGGGGGTGTCCGAATAACCAGGCGTCTCGCTGCCTAGGCTGTCGAGCTCGTTGAGCGCGCGACCGCGGCGTCGCATCAGCATCTCCATCGCCTCGCTGCCGAAGGCCCGCTCGCCTTCCAGCGCACGGACGATGCCGGCGGCGTGGTCACGTTGTCCGAGCAATTTCTGGAACGCGGCGAGTTGAGCGTCGTCCCAACGATGGACCGCCATGCCTTCCCACAAGGCATGCATCGCGATGCTGTCGCAGGCAAAGCGCACCAGTTGGGAGATGAGCAACGGTTCTTCCCGCATGGATTCGCCGAGACGGAAGGCGAGCAACGTATCCGCGGCGGCTCCGGCGGAATCGCCCGCCGCGAGCCGGGCGACGGCGCGGAGCTTGCAGATCTGGACGGTGGACTTCAGCGCGGCCAAGTTCGGGAGCAGGGCATTGAATCCATCCTCGTAGTGGGTCGGGTAGCGGTTGCGCGGACGCGGCGCGGCGGCGGCGAACTCGGCCAACGTGGCGTCGAACTTCGAGAGCGCGAACAGCACATCCTTCGCGGGGTCGCCGGGCACCGCGGGCAACGGGAAAGTGAGCTGCGTACCGCCCGATCGGGCCTTGGCGGTGTTGGTGGTCACAGCGCGCAGGTGCGCGGCCCAGGCGGCGAGATCGATGCGGCCATCGGTGGGTTCTTTTGCGATTCCGTTGATGCGCTTCACCGTCTCCGGTTCGGCGGGCAGCGCGAAGTTGGTGGTGTAGGCGAAAGGGGTGGGCTTCAGCCAGATGTTGGTGATGTTGCCGTTGGCGGTGCGTTCTTGCCGGTAGGTGAACTGCTGCCAGAACGGCGTGGCGAAGAAGTTCTCCTCGTCGCGCGCCGGCGGCGGGATGATGCAGGCCATCTCGATGCATTCGCCCTTGGCCTTCAGCTTGGCGCGCATCTGCCGCCATGCCCAAGCACCGCGGATGTTCTCGATGGCGTGGAAGAGCAGCATCGGCGTCACCAGACCGACCACGGAGCGGTAGAGCAGGCGCCATCCGCTCCGGCGCAAGAACCCCAGCGGCGGCCAAGGCGCGGTGGCTTCAGGGCTTTCCGGAGAGGCGGCCAGCCGGGCGGCGCGTTGGTTCCAGCAGATGCGCGACACGATGGCCCAGCACAGCCCCACGCAGGCGGCGAACTCGGCGAAAGTCGGCAGGATGAACCACCAGAAGAGCGGAAGCGTCGCCGGCCCCGGGTTGCCTACGAGCAGGCGGTTGGCCTCTTCGAAGACGAGTCCCATCCCGCCGACGAACAGGCACGCGATCAATGCCGACTTCACGGTGAACGCCGCGACGCGCAGCCACGAGTACCGTTCTGTCCGTGCTGGGATCCAGCTCCGGATGAACAACCAAGTGATCGGGCGTTCGTTCTTGCGAAGCAGATATTCGGGAAGAGTCATGGGAGGGAAGGTGGGAGAGGGAAGAGGGGCGTGAAGGCAGGACCTTTGGCATCGGACCTCGGGTTCAACCGAAGCTGGGCCGTTCGGGACGGCGGAGAGCACTGCGCGGACCGGGCGGGCGGGCGGGTTGGGGATCGGGTGAACGCGGCTCGGAGAGACCGGCGAGCTGGAGCAGTTCGGCACGTTGCGCGCGGGCCGCGGCGATCTGTTCGGGTGCGAGGCTGCCGCGGTCGCCGCCGGAAGCGAGCAAGCCGGTGGGAGCTTCGGCGATGAAGTGGTTCACCGCGAGGCAGGCCGCCCACACGGCGGCCAGCGCCCGCCACGCCGGCGAGATGCCGGTGAGCCAGGCCCAGAGCTGGAGCACGGGATTGCTCGGACTGGAAGGTGCGTCCGCTCGGGAGCGGGGCCTCTCGGGTCCGCGGGCCGCGGCGGCGGCATCGGCTTTGGCGAGGATGTCGGCCCGCCACTCCGGCGGCGCGGCACGGCGCGGCATGCGGGCGAGCTGTCGCTCGAAGTCGTCCAAGGGCTGGTCTGGGGTCGGTTCCATGGCGGTTTCTCCGGTTCAACGGATCTCGTCGTAAAGGGGACGTAGCAGCGCCCGCAGTTTGTCTACGCCGTAGCGGTAACGGCT
>CANGMH010000114.1 GCA_947454005.1 Verrucomicrobiota bacterium | reverse complement strand
GCGGACCCCGTGCTCGCCAAGCGGCTCCAGGAAGCCGGCTGCGCGACGGTGATGCCGCTGGGATCGCCGATCGGATCGCACCGCGGCATCCAGACGCGCGACCAGATCCGCATCATCATCGAGCAGGCGACCGTGCCCGTGGTCGTGGACGCCGGAATCGGCGCGCCGAGCCACGCGGCGGAGGCGATGGAGCTGGGAGCCGACGCCGTGCTGGTGAACACCGCCATCGCCGTGGCCAGCGATGCCGACCGGATGGCCGTGGCGTTCAAGCAGGCCGTCGAGGCCGGCCGCACCGCCTACGAGCTCGGCCTCGGCGCACCGCTCGACCACGCCAGCCCGACCAGCCCGCTCACGGCGTTCTTGGGATAGGAAGCCGCCTCGGACCCGGACCGCGCCTATCTCGGCACGACACGGAAGTAGCCGTCCGCCCCGTCCAGCGGCACCGCGAGCGGTGGTTCGCCGGGCGCATCGTGCCAATCCGCCGGCGCGACCTTCGTCGTGCGTTGGAGCTTGTGGCCGGTCGGCCAGGAGAGCGTCAACGGGCCCGCTCCGGAAGCAGGCGCCACGAAACGGAGCACCGGCGCCGATGCCGGCAAGATCTCCACCCGGCGCAGGCTGAAGGCGGCCTTCGCCGAGGTCGTGTCATCGCCGACGAAGAGGAAGTCCGGCGTCTCGTACGGATCGAACGTGCCGACGAAAGGCGTGTAGTCGCGTAGCGGACCGGCGAGCAGCTCCTTGCCGTCCGCGCGCAAGGTGTAGCCCGTCGCGCCGAAGGCGAGTTCGTACGCGACGAAACCAGCGGTCGTGTCGAACAGCGCCTCCTCGGCGTGCTTGAACAGCGGCGCGTCGCCCTGCGCCCAGACGCGGTCCGGCCAGAACGCCAGCTCCAGCCCGCGCTTGTCATGGCCGAGCACGATCACCGACAGGCCGGCGCGGTCCGGCGTGTTGTGCGATTCTTCATGCAGGCGCAGCGTGAACACGGCACGGAACCCGTCCGCGGGGACCAACGGCGACGGCGCGGTCCGCGAGAAGCCCGACAGCTCGCCGGACAACGCCAGCGTGTCGAGCCGCACCGCGGAATCCTCCACCGGCGTGGCCAGCGGCAACGGGAGGCTGACGGTCGTCCAACCCTGTCGGGACGGAGCCGTGCCGAGGGCGCCGTCGTACAAGACCTGGCCGAGGACCGGCGTGCATCCGGACGACACGAGCAGCGCGGCGAGGACGAACTCCTTCATGACCGGACGATGATGGGTGCCCGTGAGCCGACCGGACAGCGCATTCATGGCCGTTCCATCCGCCGGAGCCAGCCGGTTCCGCGCACGTCGCGGGCCCGGACAGCGCGCGGCCTCGGAGCCGTCTCCGACGAAGGTTTGAAGTTTGCCGTCGCGGCTCCGTCTGCGATCCTGCCCCGGTCCGCCCGTCTGGAATGAAACTTTCCGCATCCTCGTCGTTCGCGTCGCTCTTCCTGGCGGCATCGGTCGCCGTCGCCACGGCGGCGCCGTCGCCGACCGCCGTCCCCGTGACCGTGGCCAAGGCCGAGCTGGTGCCGCTCGACCGCACGTTGCCGATCGTCGGGACCCTCTTCGCCAAGGACGAGGCGACGCTCGCCGCGGAGGTCGAGGGCGTGGTGGAGAAGACCGGCGCGGAGTTCGGCGACCGGGTGAAGGAAGGCCAGGAGATCGCGCTGATCGACACCGACACCTACGCGGCGCTCGCGAACCAGGCCGCCGCCCGGCTCACCCAGGCGAAGGCCACCGCCGCCAACGCCGAGCACGAGCTCGTCCGGCAGGTCGAGCTCAAGAGGACCGGCATCGCCTCCCCCGCCGACCTCGACCTGGCGCAGACCGCGGCCGAGAACGCCCGCGCCGCCGTCGTCGCCGCCGACGCCACCCGCGCCGTCGCCGACCTGAACCTCGCCCATTCGCACGTCCGCGCGCCGTTCGACGGCGCGGTGGCCGACCGCATCGCGACCAAGGGCGACTTCATGGAGAAGGGCAAACCGATGTTCCGCCTCGTGAACGACGCGGTGCTCAAGTTCATCGCCCAGGCGCCGGAGAGCCACGCCGACGACGTGAGGAAGGAGATGCCGGTCGAGTTCAGCGTGGACGCGTATCCCGGCGAGCGCTTCACCGGGAAGGTCTTCCTCATCTCGCCGCAGGTGAACGCCGCCACCCGGGCGTTCGCCTTCGGCGCGCTCGTGCCCAACGCCGGGCGCCGCCTCAAGGCCGGCACCTTCGCGCGCGGCGAGCTGGTGATCGAGCGCGCCGTGCCCACGGTGATGGTCCCGCTCGAATCCGCCACCGGCCTCTCCGGCGTGACGCGGATGTTCGTGGTCGACGGCGCCGTCGCGAAGGCCCGCGTGGTGAAGCTGGGCCGAGTGAAGGACGGCAAGCAGGAGGTCGTCTCCGGCATCAAGGCCGGCGACCTCGTCGTCACCAGCGGCCAGTCCAAGCTCAGCGACGGAAGACCGGTCGCCGTCCGCGAGGCCGGCAAGCCCGCCGCCACCGTCGTCCCCGCGCGATGAGCCAGCCCGTCGCGAAGACCTCCGTGAGGACCGAGGCGCCCGGCCTCGGTCTCGCCGACCTGTGCATCCGCCGTCCGGTGTTCGCGACGATGCTGAACCTGCTCCTGCTGATCATCGGCTGGGCATCGTTCCGCGAGCTCGGGGTGGACCAGATCCCCAACGTCGAGCTGCCGATCATCACGGTCACCACCACGCTGCGCGGCGCCTCGCCCGAGGAGGTCGAGACGTCGGTCACCAAGCCCATCGAGGAGATCATCAACACCGTCGAGGGCCTCGACGAGCTGAGCTCCTCCAGCCGCGAAGGGATCGCCCAGGTCACCGCGACCTTCCTCCTCTCGCGGAACCGCGACCTCGCCGCGCAGGACGTCCGCGACAAGGTCAACTCGATCCTCGCGCGGTTGCCGCCGTCGATCGATCCACCAATCGTCGACAAATTCGAGGTCGACGCCGTGCCCGTGCTGACCGTGGCCATCAGCGGTCCGCGCGACCTGCGCGAGCTCACCTATCTCGCCGACAAACAGCTCAAGCAGAACCTGGAGACCGTGCCCGAGGTCGGCGCCATCAGCCTCATCGGCGCGCGGAACCGGGCGATCCAGGTCGCGGTGGACATCGACCGGTTGCGGGCCTTCAACCTGACCGTCGAGGACGTCCGCTCCGCGCTGGCCGCGCAGAACATCGAGGTCCCGGGCGGCCGGGTGGAGCAGGGCGCGCGCGAGCTCGTCCTGCGCACGCTGGGCCGGCTGGAGAGCGTCGCCGAGTTCGACCGCCTGATCGTGGCGAACAGCGGCGGCCAGCCGATCCTGCTCGGCCAGGTGGCGACCGTGACCGACGGCGTCGAGGAGCCGCGGACGCTCGCCCGGCTCGACGGCGAGAACGCGGTCACGCTGGTCATCCGCAAGCAGAGCGGCTCCAACTCCGTGAAGCTCATCGCCGCGCTGAAGGAGCGCCTGGAGCAGCTGCGGGCGACGCTGCCGCCGGACGTCCGGTTCGACATCGTGCGCGACCAGTCGCGGTTCATCCTGCGCAACCTGGAAGAGGTCTCGTTCCACCTCGTGCTCGGCATGGTGCTGGTGGCGTTGACGGTCTTCTTCTTCCTGCACGACTGGCGGGGCACGCTCATCGCGAGCATCGCCATCCCGGTCAGCATCGTGGCCACGTTCACGCTGATGAAGTGGATGGGCTTCACGCTGAACAACTCGACGATGCTCGGGCTGACCTTCGCGGTGGGCGTGGTGATCGACGACGCGATCGTCGTGCTGGAGAACATCCACCGCGTGATGGAGGAGCGGTCGTGCACGGCGTTCGAGGCGGCGTTGGCCGGGACCCGGGAGATCGCGCTCGCGGTGGTCGCCACCACGTTGTCGCTGGTGGTCATCTTCATCCCGCTCGCCTTCATGAAGGGCCGCACCGGGTTGTTCTTCTCCAGCTACGGATGGACGGTCGCCTTCGCCATCCTCGTCTCGCTGTTCGTGAGCTTCACGCTCACGCCGATGCTGGCGTCGCGCTTCCTCCGCCACACCGCCGATCCCGCGCTGCGCGAGAAGAAGGCGCACGGCGGTCCGCTCATGCGCTGGTCGGCCGACCTCTACCTCGCCGTGCTCCGCTGGAGCCTCCGCCACCGCTGGGTCGTGATGACGGTGTGCGGCCTGTGCGTGGGATCGCTCTACTGGCTGGTGCCGGCGAGCCGGTTCACGTTCTTCCCCTTGGACGATTCGAGCGAGTTCGAGGTGGTGCTCCAGACGCCGGAGGGCACGAGCCTCGCCCGTGGCGCCGCCCTGTGCGGGGAGATCGAGGCGGAGCTCAAGGCCATCCGTGTCGGCGCCGGGGAGCAGGCGGTGACGGCCACGCTGGTCACGCTCGGGCCGACCAGCGGCCGGATCGGCAAAGGCGAGGGCGACGTGACCTTCGGGAGCATCTACTGCCGGCTCCCGGAGCTGGGCAGCCGCACCGAGCAGACGCTCGGCAAGAGCCGCCGCTGGTCGCAGGACGACGTGATGAAGGCCGCGCGCAGGATCCTCGCCCGGTATCCGGACATCCGGTCCGGCGTGCAGCGCATCGGCGCGCTTGGCAGCGGCGGCCGCGGCGGCGACCTGTCCTTCAACCTGCTCGGGCCGGACCTCGCGCGTCTCGGCGAGTACTCGGAGCGCATCCTCGCCGTGCTGCGGACCAACGACGGCCTGGCCGACGTGGACACCACGCTCTCGAACCGGAAACCCGAGCTGCAGGTCCACATCGACCGCGAGAAGGCCAGCCAGTTCGGCCTCCGCGTCGAGGACATCGCGGGCGCGCTCCGGACGCTCGTCGGCGGCCAGATCGTCGGCAGCTACAAGGAGGCGGACGACCAGTACGACGTCTGGCTTCGCGCCGGGCAGGCCGACCGCGCGACCGTCGAGGCGATCGACCAGGTGATGCTCCGGCGCAGTCCCGCCGTGCCGGGCGGACGGGGCGAGCTGGTGCAGCTCTCGAACTTCGTGCGCCTGGAGGAATCGCGCGGCCCCAACCAGATCGACCGCTTCCAGCGCCAGCGCCGCGTGACCATCCAGGCGAACCTCGGGCCCGACTACTCCCTCGGCGAGGGACGCAAGGCGGCGGAGCAGGCCGTGAGGTCCCTGGAGCTCCCGCCCGAGTACTCGGTGGTCTTCGTCGGCCGCGCGAAGCAGATGGACGAGACGCTCCAGAACTTCCTCTACGCCTTCATCGTCGCGGTGGTGTTCATGTACATGATCCTCGCGGCGCAGTTCGAGCACTTCATCTATCCCGTCTCGATCATGCTCGCGGTGCCGTTGGCGCTGCCGTTCGCGCTCGGCTGGATGCTGTTCCTCGGCGAACAGCTGAACTTCTTCGCCATCTTCGGCCTCTTCATGCTCGTCGGGATCGTGAAGAAGAACGGCATCCTCCAGGTGGACTACACGAACACGCTCCGCGCCGGCGGCATGGCCCACGAGGAAGCCATCCTGCTCGCGAACAAGGTCCGGCTCCGGCCGATCCTCATGACAACGATGCTGCTGGTGGTCTCGATGGTCCCCATCGCGCTCGGCCAGGGGCCCGGTGCCGGCGGGCGCGCCTCGATGGCCAAGGTCATCATCGGCGGCCAGATGCTCTGCCTGTTGCTGACCCTGCTGGTCACGCCGGTGAGCTACTCGATCTTCGACGACTGGGGCCGCGGGGTCTTCTGGCGCAAGCGGTCGGCCTGACGGGCCCCGCGCCGGTCGCGGCACCACCCCCCGCGGCGGCTCACCAACCGGACTTCACCACCGAGCAGACGCGCTCGACATCGCCGAGGTCCATCTTCCCGTGCAACGGCAGGACCAGGTAGCGGTCCTCCAGCACATCCATGTTGGCGAAGCCCTGCTGCCGTCCACCGAAGATCGAGTACCGGTCGTTGCGGTAGTGGACCTGGCCGGATTCGATCCGGTGCTCGCGCAGCTTGCGCATCAGCCCCACGCGGTCCTCGACCAGCACCGTGCAAAGCCAGGCGGCATGGGTGCGGTCGGTATGGCCCGCCCCGATCAGTTCGATGCCGGGCACGCCCGCGAAACCGCGGACGTACGCCTCCAGGAGCGATTGGCGCTTCGCCAAGGTCGAGGCGTATTCGTCCATGGCCGCCAGCCCGAGCGCCGCGGCGAGGTCGGTCATCTGGTATTTGTACCCGACCTCGGTGATGTCGTTCTCCCAGACCCCGAGCTGCTTCGCCGAGCGGTCGATGCCGAACCATCGCAGCCGCTTCGCCTTCTCGACCAGTCCCGGGTTGCGCACCATCAACATGCCACCGTCGCCGGTGGTCATCAGCTTGATGGCCTGGAACGAGAACATCGTGAAGTCGGACAGCCCGCCGACGGCGCGCCCTTTATAGGCGGCCCCGAGGGCGTGCGCGGCGTCCTCGATGAAGAGGAGCCCGTGCTCCCGGGCGGTGGCGTGCAGCTCGTCGAGGTCGCACGGCAACCCGCCGTAGTGGACGCACACGATCGCCTTGGTCCGCGGTGTGATGAGCGTCCGCACGTGCGCCGGGTCCATGTTCAGCGTGCGCGGCTGGACGTCGGCGAACACCGGCTTAACCCCCATGTAGAGGAAAGGGATGTTGGTGGCCGTGCAGGTGAAGACCGGCGCGATGACCTCGTCGCCCGGGGCCAGGCCCGCCAGCAGGTAGGCGAGGTGCAGGGCATCGGTCCCGGAGCCAACGGCAAGAGCGTCGTGGTCCGGCGCGACCAGCGCGGCGAACCGTCGCTCGAACTCGGCCACGCGGGGCCCTTGGCCGACCCATCGGGACTCGAGCACCTGCTGGACGGCTTCCGCGGCACCAGCAGGGACATGCGGGTGGAACAGGACGATGTTGCCATCGCCCGGCTCCAGCACCGGGAACTCGTTCATGGGGCGATGGCGGGACACTTCGAGGGAAAGAAATCGGACATCGGCGCGCGCGTTTCCTACGCGATAACATGCAGACCTCAAGCATCATCTTCTCGCCGGCGACCATCATCGTCCCGGTCTTTTCGGGCACCATGGCAGCGTCCGCGCGGATGATGCCGCCGCAGGATTTTGGTGCCGTCCGGTGCACGGACCGGGCACGCTGCATCCGTGAACGCACTGCCGAACACCCGGTCCTGCTACGTCTGCGGCGTCGAGAACCCGATCGGTCTGCGGCTCGGGTTCCAGTCGGACGAGGCCGGCACGGTCGCCGAGACGCGCTTCAGCTTCCGGCCCGAGTTCGCCGGCTTCCGCGACACCGTCCACGGAGGCGCGATCGCCACGGTGCTGGACGAGGTGATGGTCTGGGCCATCGGCGTGGCGGCGAAGCGGTTCGTCTACTGCGCCGAGCTCACGGTCCGCTACCAGCGTCCGGCGCGGCCCGGTGCCGAGCTCGTGGCCCGCGGCGAGGTGACCGAGGACCGGCGCGGTCGCCTGTTCACCGCGCGCGGCGAGCTCCGGGACGCGGACGGCCAGTTGCTCGCCGAATCCACCGGCAAATATCTGCCCGTCCCCGCCGCGGTCGGCGAGCAGGTGCTCGAAGATTTCGTGGGCGAGGTGCCGGAGTTCCTACGGCGAGGCGCGGCGGGAGCGTGACCGGGACGACCGGTCCGCGCGGGACGTCGCCTCCGACATCGGACCCGGTCGCGCTCCGTGCGACGGAAGGGCGTCGCGGCGCCGGCGGTCCCGGCGAAAAGATCGGGCCCACATTGCATCCAAGACGGCATTCGGCCATCCAATGGACGTGACCGGGACGGACGAGGTGTTCTCACCGATGGGCCCGAGGTGGCTGGCGCGAGGGATCATGGCCGCGGCTCTCGTCGTGTTCGCCTCGGTGTTCGTCGTGAAGCCCGCGCGCCGGGCTTGGCTCGACCGGCGGGCGGTGGGGTTCGTCGCCGTGGCGCGGGATGCGATGTCGGCGCAGAAATGGCCCCTGGCCGCGGCCAACCTGCGGGCCGCGGCGTCGATCAACCCGCAGTTGCCCGACGTCGTCCGCGCCTCGGCGGAGTTCAACGCGCTGATCGGCGGCAGGAACGAGCTCGAGCACTGGTCGCGGCTCGACACCACGGGACAGATGACGGACGCGGACCGGATGGCCTATGCACGGGCGGCGTTGGATGCCCGGCGCTTCGAGCTGTCGCGGGCGGTGCTGCTCGAACTGAAGAAGACCCGCGCCACCGATCCCGACGTGCTGCGGATGGTGTCCGAGCTCTTCCTGATGGCCGACGACGTCGAGCACGCCTGCCTAGCCGCGATGGAAGCCCTTGCCGCCGCCCCGTTCCGCGCGGACGTGGCCATCCACGCCAGCGTCCTCCAGTTGCAGGCCGGCGGCCGCGCACGGCGGCAGGAAGCCGTCGACCGCCTGATGGCGCTCGTCGCCCGCGGCGGCGGCGACGGGGCGACGGCGGCCCGCAAGCTGATCAAGCTCGGGCGCCTGGATGCCGACCACGAGAAGCTGTTGCGGCGGCTCGCGGCGCAGCAAGCGGGGTCCGGCCTGGACGCCCGCTGCGTGCTGTTCGCGCTCGACCTGCGGGCGGAACCTCACTGGGAGAAGGACGTGCGCACGGAGTTCATCTCCAAGACGGGCTTCAACCCCGGTACGGACGCCGGACGCCAGGTGATCGCCTGGCTGATCGAGATGGAACAGTTCGCCGCGGTGCTCGCGCTCTTGCCGGAGGTCAAGGCCGCGGCCGATGACGACCTGGCCTCGGCGCGGTTGTACTCGCTCACCGCCGCGGGCGACTGGAGGCCGATGGAACGCCTGCTCGACGAGGCGGACGGGAAGATCGCGCCGGGACTGCAGACGTTCTATCGGGCCCAGGTCGCGCACCTCGCGGGCCGCACCAACGAAGCCGCCCTGCGTTGGAAGGTCGCCATCGCGGAGAACCAGGACAACCCGCGCGTGATGGAGTTCATCGCCCGCCAAGCGGAGGCGATCGGAGCCGCCGATGAAGCGGCCCGTGCCTGGGAGACCTTGTTGGTCGATCCTGGGTGGGCCTACACCGCTGCCCGGGAGATCTTCCGCATCGGCGGGGACGGCCACCATCTGGGCCCCGTCCATTCCGCCTACAAGACGTTGGCGAAGCTGCGGCCCGAACGATCGGACTTCCAGCTGGGCCTCGCATTCCACCAACTGCTGCTCCGGCTCGACGAGGATGATGCGCAGGCGGTCGTGCGGCGCGGACCGGAGAAGTTCGCGGACCGCGGATTCTACTCCATCACCGCGGCGCTCGCCACCTTGCGGGCCGGCGACGTCGATGCGTCGCTCCGCTGGCTCGATGCCTCCGGGATCCAGTGGGAGAACGCGCGGCGGACGTGGCAGGTGATCCGGATCGCGGTGCTCGGAGCATCCGGGCAAGGGAGCTTCGCCCGTAAGTTGGCGCTAGACCTCGATCCCGACGCGCTCTCCGTGCCGGAAGCCGTCTTGGTGGGCGATCACCTGCCGTGAGGCGGAGAGCGCCCGGGATCAGGCCTTTGCTCCGCGCGCCCGACGTCGGCGAAACCAGCCAGCAGCCACCATCGCGCCGACGAACACCCCCGCGCCGACCGTCGCCGGCTCCGGGACGGCGATGGCGAAATCGTCGACACCGAGGCCGTCGTCGGTGCCCGTAACGGCGAGGTCCTGCCATCGGAGCGTGAAGGTCCCGCCGTTAGCGATGCTCAGACCGGTGATCACCGCGCCGATGTAGGTGAAATTCGGCGAGTTGTTGCCCACGAGATTCGAGTTGTTGGCCGCGTTCGGCGAAGCGAAATCCAACGCGGTCACCGCGTTCCAAGTGCCGGAAGTGAGCGAGCCCGCGGCGTCCGTGCTATATGCGAAAACCAATTTGTCGCTGGATCCGGTCCCTGCGCGCCACTGCTCGCCTTTGTAGAAAACGCTGAGCTGCGTGACCGTCCGCCCGGTGTCGTTCTGGAAGTAGACGCCGATCGTCTTGGTCGCGGCGTTGTCGACGCTGCCCAGCGCCCGTTCCGCGCTGCTAGCGGCCCCCCAGAGGTAATATCCGGCCGTCCCCGTGCCGGCGGATGCCGTGACGGTCGTCCCGGCAGTGCCCGCGATCCATCCCGTCGGCAAGGACGTGGTCGAGCCCGACGAGATGGTGCTGTTGAAATCCTGGGTGTAGTAGCCGAAGTAGCTCGTGATCGATTGCTGCGCCATAGCCGCCGGCACGAAGCCGGCCAAACCCAAGGCGCACACGATGATCCTACGCAAAGCCATCCGATGTCGGGTCCGGACAGGCACCGCTGCCGATCCGGACCAAGCGGAAGCTTAGCAGACGAGATGCCTTTCTCAATACCGACAATCCACCTAACTCATGGCAGCCAACGCCTTAGCGCAGGCCGGAAAACCCCGCCCCTTCAAGGCCCATCCGTCGGGGCCCAAGAACCCATCATCCGGTCCGGAAGTTCCCTTTCGCTTCGCGGTGAGAAGATGCCGCCGGGATCCGATGGACGAACGGCCTTTGATGCGCCGCACGGATGCTCACGGATGCATCGCAAGACGATCCGGACCTCGCCGCGATCGGGCGGTCCTCCGGCCGATCGGACCGCACCGGCGCAGCCAAGGGCGGGACGGGCCGCATCCAACTCCTCGCTTCACTTCCGACGAAAGCGTCCTACGGTCCCGCCCGACCACATGAAGACCGCCGCACTCCTCCTTGCCGTCGCCGCTTCGTTGACCTCGTTCCCGCACGCCTCCGCCGCCCCGCCCCGCATCGGGCTCAAGCTCGTCGCCGACGGCGTGGTCGAGCCCTTGAGCTTCAATCCCCTGCCCGGCGGCGGCGCGCTCGTCGCCGACCAGGTGGGCCAGATCCGCCTTTGGGAAGGCGACGGAAGACTCGCGGAGACGCCCGTGCTCGACCTGGCCGCCAAGCTATCGAAGATCAACCACGGTGCCTTCGACGAACGCGGTCTGCTCTGCCTCGCGCTGCATCCGGGCTTCAAGACGAACCGCCGCGTCTTCGCCACCTACACCGCGCCGCGCCGCGCGTCCGCCCCGGCCGACTACGACTGCACCTTGCGCGTCAGCGAGTTCACCTTGCCCGCCGGCACGCCGGCGCGGATCGATCCCGCCTCCG
>CANGMH010000113.1 GCA_947454005.1 Verrucomicrobiota bacterium | reverse complement strand
TCGGCCGCAGCACACCTCGTCGTCCTGGAAGGGATATGGCCGGGTCTCAGCGGAAGAACTTGCCGTCGCGCTCACCGCGCGAGAGCAGGAACGCCATCAGGTCGAGCACCTCGTCCTGCTTCAACGTGTTGAGCAGACCTTCGGGCATCGGCGAGACCTTCGACGGCTCGGACCGCACCAGTTCGGCGCGCTTCACGTTGGTGAAGTCGCCGGGAGCGGACATGTCCTCCATCACGCTGATGTCGTCGTTGTTCAGGTTGGCCACGCGGCCGATGACGGTGGTGCCGTTCTTCAGGGTGAAGATGGTCGGCGCGTATTGGTCGCTGACCTCCTTGCTCGGCTCGATGACCGACTCGAGCAGGTCGCGCGGGCTGAAGCGTCCGGCGATGCCGGTGAGGTCGGGTCCGACGGCGCCGCCTTCTGTGGCGAAGCGGTGGCAGTTGTAGCAGCCGACGGCGCCGAACAGCTCGCGGCCGCGCTCGAAGTTCCGGCCCTTGAGGCCCGAGGCGAGCGCCGGCGCGAGGTCGTTGACGGTCCATTCCTTCACGACGGCGCGGCCGGCCAGCAGGTTCTCAAGCGGCTTCTTCACGACCGGCTTGGCGCTGAGCACCTCGGCCAGCGCGGTCTTCTCGGAGGGGCTGAGGGTGGCGACGGCATCGGCCTTGATGTCGCGGAGGAAGCCGGCGAGCGAGGCGCCGCCGCGGAAATTGGCGGCCTTGAGGAACCAGCCGAAGTAGGCCTTGCGCTGGTCGAGGGTCCATCCGGTCTTGAGCACGCGGACCGAGCGGGCGATGTCGAGCTGCTCCTCTTGGGTCGGCGCGGTCGCGAGCGCGGCGGTCAGCTTGGCGGCGGCGCTGGGCGCTTCCAGATACACAAGCATCGGCGCGAGCTCGGCGTTCAGCTCGCGGGATCTCGAGGGATAGACGGGGTCGAACTTGGCGATGAGGCGGGCGCGGGTGGCCTCATCGGGACGGCCGAGCCGGGTGAAGGCGAGCGAGTAGGCGCGGAGCAGTTCCAAGCGCTGAGGGTCGGAGAGCTTGTCCCAGCGGATGCGGTCGAGCGACGCGACGATCTTGGCCTGCAACGTGGCGTCCGGCTGCGGATCCGAGGCCTTGCGATGGAAGGCGTCCTTGCTGCTCGCCCGCGACAAGGCGATGAGGGCCTGGATGCTGGCCTCCGGGTCCTTCTCGGCCAGCGCGAGTTCGCGCCAGGTCCCGACCGGCTGCCATTCGATGGCCACGCGCGCGGCGAAGCGGAGATTGCGGTCCTTGTTGCCGAGGAACGGCCATGCGGCTTTGACCGCCTTGGGGTCGACCTTGCCGTGGAAGGCCTCGAGCACGTGGCGTTGGGCGCGTTCCTTCTCGCCGCCCTTCATGCCGGGAGACGCCGCGGTCGATCCGCCGCCGGCCCAGGTGACGCGGTAGAGCGCGGACTGCGTCTTGCGTCCGCCGATGGCGAAGTAGAGCGCGCCGTCCTTGGGGTTCACGACCAGGTCGGTCAAGGGCAGGGGCGAACCGGCGATGAACTCCTCGAGCTCGCCGGTGTAGCCGGAGCCCTGCGGCTTGAGGTGGACGGCGTACAGTTTTCCGTAGCTCCAGTCGTTGATGAACAGGGCTTCCTGGTACTTGGCGGGGAACTTCGCGCCGTAGCCGAAGGTGACGCCGGTGGGCGACCCGGGGCCGATGTTCACCACCGCGCCGAGGCTGTCGGGATAGTAGGCGGGCCACTTGCCGGCGCCGCTGCGCCAACCGAACTCCGCGCCGCTGGCGACGTGGTTGACGCGCGTGGGCCGGTACCACGGGGTGTTCATGTCCCACTCCATGTCCGCGTCGAAGGCGAAGAGCTCGCCGTCGCGGTTGTAGGCGGCGTCGTACTCGTTGCGGAAGCCGTTGGCGACGAGCTCCCAGGTCTTGCCTTCGGGATCGGTCTTGGCGATCCAGCCGCCGGGCGCGAGCACGCCCTTCATGAAACCGTTGCCGTCCCAGAGACGCGGGAGCAGATGGTCCTCGGACCAGAGCATGGGCACGCGCGAGGAATCGATGGCGGTGAGCTTGGTCTGGTTGCCGGAGACGATGGTGAGCGACTTGCCGTCGGGCGAGAGCAGGATGGCGTGCGGTCCGTGCTCGCCGCCGCCGTCGAGGCCGCGGATCAGCTTCACGTCGTCGAACTTGTCGTCGCCGTCCGTGTCGCGGACACGGTAGAGGCCGCGGGCGTACGGTTTGTCGTTCGCGCACATGACGTACAGGCTGTCGAAGGCGTAGAGCAGGCCTTGTGCGCCGCCCACCGGGATGTCGAGGGTCTCGACCGCCGGCTCCGCCGTGCTGCCGAGCGGCGGCAACGTGAGCCGGTAGAGCTTTCCGTACTGGTCGGAGACGATGAGGCGGCCCTTCGGGTCGAGGCACATCGAGACCCAGGAGCCTTTGCCGTCCTTCGGCACCGTGTAGAGCAGCTCGACCTTGAATCCTTTGGCGACCTTCAGGGAGCTGACGGCGGTGGCAGCGTCCTTGAGCGGGCCTTGGGCGAAGGCCGGGAACAGCGCGGCGATGCCAAGGCAAAGCCCGAGTGAGAGCGACGAACGGAGTGTCATGCCCGGAGCATTGACGCCCGCCGGGCGCCGGCTCAAGCCCGACCATGGCGGTGGCGCGATTTTCTCGCGCGACGGTGCCCGGGGCGACGCGGCCGGTAGCGGCCCGGCTGCCTGCGGCTCAGGCCAGGATCTTGCGGCGGTCGGGATCGACCGGGCAGCGGAGATGCAGGGTCGCCGGGCGGCGGATGCCGTCGACGAGGACCTCGTAGCGGCCGGCCTTGAGGAAGGCGTCCGTCACGCCGCCGGCGTCCCGCACGTAACCCATGCCGACCGCTCGGCCGACGGTGTGGCCGTAGCTGCCGCTGGTCGTGTAGCCGACCATCACGCCGTCGCGCAGGATCGGTTCGCTGCCCCAGAGAACGGGCTCCGGATCCTCCAGCGTGAACACGGCGAGACGCTTTTTCACCCCGGCGGCGCGCTGGCGAAGGAGGGCGTCGCGGCCGATGAAGCCGCCGGGCTTGTCCCATGCGACCGCGAAGCCCAGCCCGGCCTCGACCGGCGATTCATCGGGCGAGAGCTCGGCACCGAACGCCCGGTATCCCTTCTCCAGGCGCAGGGAATTGACCGCGTAATGCCCCGCGTCGGTGACGCCGAGACCGGCCCCGGCGGCATGCAGCGTCTCGTGGACGTGGACCATCTGTTCGGTGGGCACGTGGAGCTCCCAGCCGAGCTCGCCGACGTAGGTCAGCCGGATCGCGCGCACCGTGGCGAGGCCGACCGAGATCGTCCGCGCCGTGCCGAACGGGAACGCCTCGCCGGAGAGATCCGCCTCGGTGACGCGGGCCAGGAGCGTCCGCGCGGACGGACCCATCACCCCGATGACGCCGTGGGCGCCGGTGACATCCGTGACGTCGACGCGGGCGCCGTCGGGGACGTGCGTGCGGATCCAATCGGCATCGCGCACTGCCTGCGTGCTGCCGGTGACGAGATAGAACGCGTCCTTCCCGGTGCGTACGACCGTGAGGTCGCTCTCGAAGCCGGCGCGCTCGTTGAGCATGCCGGTGTAGACCACGCGCCCGACGGCGACATCGACGTCGTTGGCGCAGAGCCGCTGCATCAGCGCGAGGGCATCGGCTCCTTTGACGATGAGCTTGCCGAACGCGGTCTGGTCGAAGAGCGCTACCGCCTCGCGTGCGGCGCGGTGTTCGGCGGCGTGGTTGGCGAACCAGTTCTGGCGGCCGAAGCTGTATTCCATCTTCGGTGCGGCGGCGAAGCCCGCCTCGTCGCGCGCGAACCAATTCGGCCGTTCCCAGCCGGCCTTCTGGCCGAAGCACGCGCCGCGCGCGGCCAACCGTCCGTGCAGCGGCGACAGGCGCACATCGCGGCCGGTCTCGGGCTCGCGGTTCGGCCAGGCCATCTGGTAGTGGAGCCCGAGGACCTCGACGACGCGCCGGCGCAGGAACTCGCGGTTGTTGGCCCAGGGACCGAAGCGCCGGACATCGACGCTCCAGAGGTCGAGGCTCGGCTGGCCGTCGATGATCCATTCCGCGAGGTACTTGCCGGCACCGCCCGCGCTGGCGATGCCGACCGAGTTGAAGCCGCAGGCGACGAAGAGACCCTTCATCTGCGCGGTCTCGCCCATCAGGAAGTTGTTGTCCGGCGTGAAGCTCTCGGGGCCGTTGACGAATTTCTGGAAGCCGCTGGTCTCGAGCGCCGGGATGCGGTGCCTCCCGTTGCGCAACGGTTCCGCGAACTTCTCCCAGTCCGGCTCCAGCAACTGGAACGAGAACGTGTCCGGCACGCGGTCGACCATCCACGGCTTCGATTCTGCTTGGAACGCGCCGAGCATCACCGAATCGCCTTCGCCGCGAAAATACAGGCACAGGTCGGGGTCGCGTCCGACCGGCAGCTCGTCGAAGGCACCGGGGACCGGGTTGCTCACGACGTAATGGTGTTCGACCGGGTACAAGGGCAGGTCGACGCCGCAGCGCAGCCCGAGGTCGCGCGCCCACATGCCGCCGGTGAGCACCACGGTCTCCGCGGTGATCGTGCCCTGGTCGGTCTCGACCCCGGTCGCGCGTCCGTCCCGGTGGCGGATGCCGGTGACACGGATGCCCTCGACGATGGTCGCGCCGCCCGCCTGCGCGCCTTTGGCCAAAGCGATGGCGACCTCCTTGGGCAGCACCTTGCCGTCGTGCGGCAGCCACGCCGCGCCGAGGATGTCGTCCACGCGCAGCGGCGGCCACTTCGCCTTTGCCTCTTCCGGCGAGATCAGGCGGGATCCGATGCCGAACCATTCGGCCATCGCCATGGTGCGCTTGAGCTGGGTCATCCGCGCCTCGGAGCGCCCGAGGATGAGGCTGCCCACCTGCTTCCAGCCCACCGGATGCCCCGTCTCGGCCTCGAGTCCTTGGTAGAGCTCGGCGCTGTACTTGTTGATGGCGGTGAGGCTGGTCGAGGTGCGGAGACGTCCGACGAGCCCAGCCGCGTGCCACGTGGTGCCGCCGGCGAGGAGGTTCTGTTCGAGCACGACCACGTCGCGCCAGCCGAGCTTGGCGAGGTGGTATGCGATGCTGCATCCGACGATGCCGCCGCCGATGATCACGACGCGCGCGGAAGCGGGAAGAGGACTGCTCACGCGGTGATCCTACCCGGCGAGGGCGTCCGAGGAATCCCTGAGTTGGGTGACGATGCGGTGACGGGCCGGCCGTCCGGGCCTCTCGCGACCTCGTCGCGAGCGGCCGGTCACTCCACGTCGAACCTCAGCACGATGCCTTCCGCCGACCACGACACCCCGGAGATCCCGGTCGCGGCGTCGGAGCGGAGGCGGTAGAAGCGGGTGCCCTCCGCGACCGGGACCACGAACCGCGACTGTTGCAGCTGCAAGCGGGCTTCTTTCTCCTCGGTGAACGGTCCGTCGGCAGAAACCGAGGATTCCACCGTCATCACGCGGTCCGGCACGACCTGGTCGGCCAACACGCTGGCGATCCAATCCTCGTTGCCGGAGATCCGGGCCGCGTAGAAGGCCAACGGCTGTCGAGCGATCTGGTCGGGGACCTGGACCCAGCCGCCGGAGTTCGGGACGAACAACCCGCCCAGGTCGAAGATGGCGGCCGAGACGTCCGGACCGTCGGCGGCGAGCCGGACGGTGCCCTCGACCGTCGACAACATCCCGGCGAGCTTCCAAGCGCCGGTGTCCTGGACGAACAGCGCGCCGCCGGAATCCCCGCGCGAGATGGTCGCCTCGTCCGCGCCCGCTCCGGCGTCGAAGGTGCAGCGGACGCGGTCGCCGGCCAGCCCGGCGCGGCCGGAGACCGTCTTGCCGGTCGAGTCCACGATGGCCGAGACGACGTTGGTGCCCCAGCGCGTGACGCCCTCGCCTCCGCCCCAGTACCAGCCCTTCAGCTCTTGGCCGAAGGTCCCCTGGCCCATGATGGCCTCGCCGCGGGTCGTGCCACGGCCGATCATCACCGCGGCCTTCCCGCGTTCGGCGGTGCCGGTGTAGCGAGGGGCGAAGGACGTGATCGTCCCGGCGACCTTCCAGATCTGCAGGTCCGCGCCCGGGGCGATGCACACCGAGAGCGCGGTGTGGTGCTTGCCGTCGAGGATGAAATCCCAGCCCGTCGCGCCGCCGGCATGGGCGACGGTGATGAAGTGGTTCGGCGAGATGGCCGTGCCCAGCAGGCCGCCCCAAGGCCCCTGCCATTGCCAACCGCTGCCGGCGAGCGCGCCGGTGGGTGCCGTCGTGTTGTGGACCGGGTCGTCCGTGCCGTAGGTGATGATCCCCCGGGCCGGTAGCGCGGACACGAAGCCGATCGCGGCCATGGCCCCGATCCATCGCGAAACCGATGAATCCATGCGCTCCAAAGGCAGGTTCCGTGCCGGACGACCGATCATCATGACCAATCGTAATCGGTCGCGACCTTGTTGGCCAGCAGCTGGAGCCATTTCGCGGCGTCCTTCTTCGCGGCGGCCGGGTTGGTCATCGTCGGCGTGATGCCGTGGGCGGAGTGGAACAGGCGGTCGCTCGTGGGGAGCTGGGCGCCGCCTTCGACCATCCCGGCCAACCCGATGCAGCGTTTGCCGAGCAGCCGGCAGCGCTGGGCCATGCGGCCCGTGCCCTTGCCCATGAGGCTCTGCTGGTCGATGGCGCCTTCGCCGGTGACCACGAGGTCGGCCTTGGCGATCTTCTCGTCGAGCTTCGCGCGGTCCGCGAAGATCTCGAAGCCCGATTCCATCCGCGCGCCAAGGAACACCTTGAGCCCGAACCCCAGGCCGCCCGCCGCTCCGCAACCGGGGTCGTCCGAGACATCGTAGCCGGCGGCCTCGCGCGCCTTCAGGGCCAGCTTCTCCAGGGCGGCCTCGGCGATCGGGGCCTGCTGCATGAGCAGGCCCTTCTGCGGGCCGTACACCCGCGTGCAACCGTTCAGGCCGAGGAGCGGGTTCTGGACGTCGACCGCCACCACGATGTCCACGCCCAGGACCGGTTCGATCGGCGGGAGCCACCGGGTGAGGCGGCACAGCTTCACCCACTTGTCGATGGGCTGGTCGCGGTCGTCGTAGAAGCGCCAGCCGAGGGCGGTGGCGACGCCGAAGCCGCCGTCGTTCGTCGCGCTGCCGCCGATGCCGACGACCACCGTCTGCGCGCCGGCCGCGACCGCTGTGCGGATGACCGCGCCGAGGCCCCGGGTGTCGAGCTCGAACGGGTGGAAGCGGTTCGGCGGGAGCATCGCCAGGCCGACCACCTGGGCCGCCTCGATGACCGCCGTCCGGGAGGCCTCGTGCCACCACCACTTCGCGCCGACCGGGCGGGCCGCGGCATCCACGGTCGCGGTGACCTGCTCGGTGGCGCCCATCAGGTCGGCCACGATCGCGCCGAAGCCGTCGCCGCCGTCGCTCATCGGCAGCATCTCCATCTCGTCCTGCGGCCGCGCGGCCCACCAGCCGTCCACGATCGCGCCAGCGGCCTGCTGCGCGCTGAGGGTGCCCTTGAACTTGTCGGGTGCTACGAGGACGCGGAGTGACACGTGCGGGATGGTGCGGACCGGGACCGGATGGGCAAGGCAAACGCTCGGGAGCCCCGGCGCCCGCCCGGAGGTGTATCCTTCTCAGTCGCGGAAGTTCACGAACGACACCGCCACCGGGAAATCATGCCCGCGCACCGCGGCGATGGCCTCTTGCAGGTCGTCGCGGCTCTTGCCGCTCACCCGCAGCTCGTCGCCCTGGATGGCGGCGGTGACCTTGATCTTGCTCTCGCGGATGAAGAGGCTGATCTGCTTCGCGGTCGGCCCGTCGATGCCCTGCTTGATCTTGATGACCTGGCGCGCGTGGCCGAGCGGCGAGATCTCCGCGTCGCCTCGGTCGATGCTCTTCATGCTGATGCCCCGCTTGGCCAGCTTGGCGACGACGATCTCCTCCAGCGCGCGGATCTTGAAGCTGTCCATCGCCTTCAGCTTGATCTCGTGCTTCTCGAGCACGATCTCCGCGCCGCTGCCCTTGAAGTCGAACCGCGTGAGCAGCTCCTTCTGGGCCTGGTTCACGGCGTTCTCGACCTCCATCGAGTTGACCTTCGAGACGATGTCGAAACTTGGCATGCGCCGATCATGGAGATGCGGGGCGCGGATGGAAAGTGCGCGGTTCGGACGGCACGGGTCCGGCGTTTCAAGTCCGAGGTCCCAGGTCTCAGGTCGGCGTCTGGCGTCTGGCGTCTGGCGTCTGGCGTCGACTCAGCGGCTTCCCAGGAACCGGACTTCTCCTCCGAACTCCAGCCGCATCAAGTCGGCTTTCTTCTCCGCCGCGGCGAGCTCGGCGGCCGCACCGTCATCGCTGGCGACATGGAACTCCATGCGCCGTTCGTCCCAAGAGATCCCGATGCCGTGGACACGCTGGAGATGCCGACGGTCCAGCGCGTCGCCGATCCGCAGGCAGGCGGCCAGGACGCGGACGCGTCGTCGGTCGGCCGGCGCCAGCGCGGAGTAGGCCTCGTGCTCCGGCATCGGGATGGACTTGCGGTGGTAGCGGGCGACGAGCGCGACCAGTTCGACTTCGGCGGGGTCCAGGCTGGTCCACGCGAAGGTTCGGATCAGGCGGGCCGATTCCTTGTGGTGGCCGTTCCCGTCCGGCTGCGTCACCGCCCAGCCGATGTCGTGCAGGCGGGCGGCCGTCCCGAGCAACAGGCGGTCGACCGGGGCGAGCCCGTGCCAGTCGGCCAGCCCGTCGTAGAGGCGCAAGGCGAGGGCCTCGACGTGCAGCACATGCTCCGGTTCGGTCTCGTACCGCTCCATGAGCACGCCGGTCTCTTCGCGCAGGGCAGGGCGTTCCATCGGGGCCGGCCGGCTAGGGGTCCATCAACGCGGCGAAACGCAGCCCGCGGGTGCTGACGCGGAGCTCGGGCAGGTCGAAGACCTCGAGCACCGATTCGTAGATCACCGAGCCGGTGAGGATGACATCCGCCCGCTCCGGCGGGAGGCCGGGCAGGAGCCGGCGTTCCGCGAGCGGCAGCGACCACAGCCGCTCCACGAGGGCGGACAGTTCCGCGCGCGGGAAACACGTGGATTCAACGAGCTCGCGGTCGAACTCCGGGCAGGCGTGCTTCACCAGCGCGAGCAACGCGCTGCTGCCGCCCACGCCGAGGACGCGCTCCGGCTTCCCTTGCGCCGCGATCGCCCGGCGGAGGTCCGGCGCGACCAGCTCCCCGAGCAGTCCCCGCACCCAGGCCCGGCACGCGGCCAGGTCGGCCCCGCTCGGCACATCGCCTGGACGGAGCCGTTCGGACACCCGGACGCTCCCGATCGGGAAGCTCCCGCGGAATCCGGTCTGCCCGCGCGTGCCCAGGATGAACTCGGTGCTGCCGCCGCCCACGTCGAGCACGAGCAACCGCTGTTCCGCGAGGCCCGGCGCCGAGCAGACGCCGGCGAAGGCCCATTCCGCCTCCGTCCCGCCGGAGATCACTTCGGTCTCCAGCCCGGATGCCGCGCGGATCGCTCCCAGCAGCTCGTCGCGGTTGACGGCGTCGCGCGCCGCGCTGGTGGCGACGATCCGGACGGATGCCGCGCCGCGTCCGCGCGCTGCTCCGGCGAAGCGCGCCACGGCCGCCGCGGTCGCGGCGATCGGCTCCGGCCGCAGGCGGTGGTCCTCGTAGAAGCCGCGCCCGAGCCGCGTCTGCTCGCTGGTCTCCCAGAGCGGCGTGACGATGCGTCCTTCCACGTCGGCCAAGAGGACCTTCACGGAATTCGTCCCGACATCGATGACCGCGCGGCGTGGCATGAGGGCGCGGATTGGAAGGCCAAAGCTCCGCGCGGGGAAGCCAGGAATCGGAGGTCGTCGGTCCGTCCGCCGATCCGACGGAGCGGCTCTCCGTGGAGGAGGCGGACGGTAAATCTTTCCGCGCGACCGCGCCTTGGTTTAAGGGAAGCGCATGCATCCCTTCCGGTCCGGACCCTTCCGCGCTGCCATCGCCGCCGCGGTCGGGTGCCTTCTCTCGGCGCGCTCTCTCGGCGAGGATCCGCTGCCCAGCGCGGACCGGCTCCGCACGAGCCCGGTGCTGCGTCATCTCCGCCCGAACCCGGTCGCGTCGCCGGCCAGGACCGGGCCGGAGCGGACGGTCGCGCAGATGAACGTGCCCGAGGGCTTCCGGGTCGAGCTGGTCGCCGGCGAACCCGACCTGCACCAACCGGTGGCGTTCGCCTGGGACGAGCGCGGACGCATCTGGGTCGCCGAGGCGTACAGCTATCCCACGAAGCGGCCGGCCGGGCAGGGGCAGGACAAGATCGTGGTCTTCGAGGACCGCGACGGGGACGGGAAGTTCGAGACGCGGAAGGTCTTCGCCGAAGGGCTCAACCTGGTGAGCGGGTTCGAGGTCGGACACGGAGGCGTCTGGATCGGCGCCGCACCGGAACTGGTCTTCATCCCGGACCTCGACCACGACGACGTGCCCGACGGTCCGCCTCAGGTGCTGCTCGACGGCTTCGGATACCAGGACACGCACGAGTGCCTGAACAGCTTCCTCTGGGGGCCGGACGGCTGGCTGTACGGCAACCAGGGCGTCTTCAACCTCGCCCACATCGGCAAGCCCGGCACACCGGCGGAGAAGCGCACCGAGCTCCGCGCCGGCGTCTGGCGGTATCATCCGGTGCGGCACGAGTTCGAGGTCTTCGCCCACGGCGGCAGCAATCCCTGGGGCCTCGACGCCGACGAGCATGGACAGCTCTTCATGACCCATTGCCGTAGCTATTGGGGACGCGGTCTCACCACCCACGTCATCCAGGGCGGCCACTACTGGAACCAGGCGAACGCGAACCACGCGCCCTTCATCATCGCCGAGCCGCCGGTCGAGTTCCCCGGCTTCCGCAACTACCTGCTCGCCAGCGCGCGCTACGACCACGGCGCGGGCGGCGCCGGCGCGCGCGGCAGCGACGCGATCTACGGCGGGCACTCGCACGTGGGCACGATGGTCTACCTCGGCGACAACTGGCCCGACGAGTTCCGCGGCCGCCTGTTCACGCACAACCTCGGCGGGCACCAGATGAACCAGCAGGTGAACGGCCGCGTCGGCTCCGGTTTCGACACCGTCCACGCCGGCCGCGACATGCTG
>CANGMH010000112.1 GCA_947454005.1 Verrucomicrobiota bacterium | reverse complement strand
TCCGCCGCTGGCGGAATGGGTCCGCAAAGGCGGCGTGCTCGTGGTGGTGGACGACGATTCGGATCCCTACAACCGGGTGCGCGAATGGTGGAACGATGAGGGGAAGAACGGGCGCATCCCCCGCGATGATCTCTTCGGGAATCTGGGCGTGACGGACGACGGCTTCGCCAAGGACGCGCCGACGACGCTGGCGGTGGGCAAGGGAGCGGTCATCTGGGTCCGGGAGAGTCCGGTCCGCTTCGCGCTCAGCGCCGAGGCCGACGCCCGCTTGGCCGGGATCGTCCGCCAGGCCGCGACCCGGGCCGGGCTGGAATGGATAGAAAGCAACCACTTGGCGCTGCGGCGCGGCCCCTACGTGATCGGCGCGGGGTTGGATGAATCGGTGGCCGGTGCCGCCAAGGAGCTGAAAGGACGCTTCGTGGACCTCTTCGACCCGGAGCTCAAGGTGCGCCGCACGGTCGTCTTGGGACCCGGCACCCGCGCCTTCCTGCTCGACCTCGACGCGGTGGGATCCACGGCGCCGAAGGTCATCGCTTCCGCGTGCAAGGCGCTGCCATCGGAACGGACCGGTGGCGGCGCGGCCTGGACCGTCGAGGGCGTCGGCGACACCCCGGCGCTGGTGCTGATCGCCACGACCAAGGCACCCCGCTCCGTGCGGCTGGAACGGCAGCCGCTCACGTCCTACACTTACGATCCCGCCGAGGGATTGCTTTACGTCCGCTTTCCCAACGAAGCGCGCCCCCGCGACCTCGTCGTCGAGTTCTAACGGACCGCCCGTGGAACCGGGCGGGCTATCAGCGACCCATGGGTCAGCCCGCGGGCGGGATGAAGTCGTCCATCGACCAGAGGATCCCGTTCAACAACAGCCGGCGGAAGCTCGGCTCGGCGAAATCGTCGGGGCTTCCCAGCGAGGTGTAGAAGACGCGGCGACGTTCGCGCGTGTTCGTCCACGCGACCGGCTCGGTCTCGGATTGTCCGTCCTCGGTGCGGTCGACCAGCAGCCGGGTGGTCGTCGGGGCGAGGTCGCGGTTGCGGTAGAGATGGGACTTGGCGCGGAACTCGGGGGCGACGCCGTTGAGGATCGGGCTGGCGGCGGTGGCGCGATCATGCTGGACGACCGTCACCTTCCCCGGACCGGTGCCGTAGTGGTCCTGGTAGTCGCCGCCGAGCACCTCCTCGTCGAAGTGCATCCACGTCGTGGCGGTCGGCGTCTTCTGGTCGCGCTCCTCGAAGGCGTGGCTCGCGGTGCGGATGCCGACGACGGCCTTGCCCGCTGCGATGTGGGCGCGGATGGCTTCGAGCATCGGCCCGGGCGGACTCCGGCGACGCGAGCTGATGACGAGCACGTCGGCCTTGGGGATGGCGTCCCAGCCCTTGAAATCGTTGTCCCCGACCTTCGGCGACGCGGTCACGAACGAAAGCTGGTAACCGCGCCAGGCGAGCTCCTGCTTGGCGAACTCCGGCAACGTCTCCCAGGTGCTGTATTCGTTCTCGCCGATGATGAAGCAGACCGTCTTCTTCGTGTCGGCCTTGAAGCGGAATGGCTCGCCGCCGATCAGGTCCGCGCTGGTGACGCTCGGGCACCAGTACTGCTCGATGTGCTCGGTCACCAGCTCGGTGCCGCGGAAGTGCGAGACGTAGGGCGCCTTCCGGTGGTTGTACATCGCATCGGTGAGGTCGCGCATGAGCACGACGTTCTGGCCCTGGGTCACCATCTGCCGGATGGAGAACGGCCGGCCGAGCACGCACATGTTGATGTGCACGCCCATGACGATGACGTTGGTGATCCCCCGCTGCCGCATCAGGTGGAAGGCCTCGGCCGAATCGGTGATCGCATCGCCGTCCTCGATGGCGAGCCCGGGATGTTGCCGGCTCCAGGCACGGAAGCCCGGGCAATCGGGACATCCGTCGCAGCCGCCGTCGGAATCGTCGATGGGGAGCTTCGGTTCCTTGCCGCCGTTCAACGAGCACCAGCCCTGGAGCGGGACGGTCGTGGCGACCTTCGGGGCGGCTTGCGCGAGCTTCCGGCCCGGATGGTCCTTGTAGAAACCCATCGTATCGCTGGGGCAATGGATGATCAGCGCGCCCTTCGCCCGCGCGGCCTTCAGCACCGCGTCCATGCGCGGCACCATCTCGCCCACGCGTTCGGTGGCGTCGGGACAATGATGCTTGTCCCACATGTCGCACACGACGACCGCGGTGCGGGACGGCTCCCACGACAGCGACCGCTCGACGGCGACGAAGGCATTGGTGTCCTGCACGTCGCGGACCCGGGAGCGGGCGTGGAGCGCGAGCGGCTCGGCCCGGAGCAACAAGGGGAGGACGACTGCCGCGAGCGACAAGATCCAGCTCGGCCGGCCGGGGGCAAGGCGGGGAAACTTCACGGACGCCACCATGCACCCGGAGCTGCCACGATCCCAAGCGAAGTCTCCCGACCGCGGCTCAACGCGCGGCCACGGCGCCGTCGGCGACCGTCACCTGGAACGCGCCGGTCCGGACCACTCCGCCGACCCGGACCTGGGTCCAGACGCGGTATCGGCCGGGCTTGGGGAAGACGAACGGGAAGCTCACCTCGCCGCCCCGCGTCAGCGCCTCGGCGACGGCCGGCGTCACCGCGGTGAGGTCGCCGCAGTTGGCGTCCGCCGCTCGCGCCGCCGCGTCGCCCCCGGCCTTCATCGCGAACCTCCGCGCCGCGGCCATCGAGAGCGTCCCCGCCGGATGCACATGGGCGAAGACCGAGCCGTCCTCGTGCTCGACCACCGCGTGGCCGAGCATGCGCAGGTATTGTTGGAGCACCGCGGGGCGCCCATCGTGCGTCCGCACCAAGGCGCGGAGCGACGCCGGTTCGCCGACGCGGAACGTCGCCGGGACGAGTTCGATCGTGGGGGCGTCGGCCGACGCCGGTACCGTGGCCGCGAGCGCGGAATCATCCGGATCGCTCGGTGCCCAAGCCCTCGGGGAGCCGCCCGCGACGATATCGACCGAGTTGGTCACGGTCTCGGTCAAGCCGCCTTCGTGGGTGATGTCGGCATAGAAGCGATAACGCCCTTCCGGCAGCGGAGGCAGCGCCGCGGCGTAGGATCTGCCGCCGTCCGCGACCGGATGGAGATGAGCGAAAGCCGGGATCGCGCCGGCCCGGCCTTCGCCGACGAGGAAGACGTGGAGGAGCTTCCCGTGGTCCGGCACCAACGCGTGGTCCGGCGAAGCCGCGCGGCGATCCGTGATTTCAAACCTCAGCGACGGCACGCCCTCCGCCACCTTGATGGCAACCTGATTTCCCATCGGCTGGAACAGCACGCGGGTCCGGTGATGGCGATCGGTCGCCTCCCACCAACGGGATCCGCCCCACACCGCCAGGACCGCGATGCCGGTGGCGAGCGTCCCGCCGATCCAGCCCCGCACACGGCGACGTCCGTCGATCGCGATCTCCGGCGCGAGCGTGCTCTCGCGGACCGCGCCGGCGGCGATCCCGGCCAACGCGCCGACCAGCCCGAGCCCGAGCCCGCCGAGCACCCAGCCCAGCCATTTCGGCAGCGGCTTCTGCACGGTCGCCACCGAGTTCACCGGCACCAGCAACGTGCCGCCGTCCTCGCCTTCGACCGCCACCTCGACCCCGTACGCGCCGCGCACCATGAACCACAGCGCGGCCTGGTAGAGGCCGTGCTCGCCCGGCACCGGCACGGCGACATCCGCACGCGGCGCGCCGCCGCGGCCGGAGCCGGCGTGCAACGGCAACACGGTCACCCGGGTCGGTGAGCCCGTGAGCACGCGCACGGAGATCTCGGCGAGGCCGGGCACCACATCGGGCTGCCGCACCACCACGCGCACCGGGAACGAACCGGCCTTCCCTTCGAAGATGATGTGCGGGCTGCCCACATGCGCCCGGACCGGCAGCGCCGCGAGCAGCGACGCCAGCAAGAGGAACGTGGTGCAGATCCCGCGCAACGCGGACGCGCGACGCCAGGACCGGACCGCGACGAGGAGACGGAGGTTCATCGACGGACGCGCGAAAGGAACGAACCCGCGCCGAGCCCGACCGCCGAGGCCGCGAGCGCGATCAACCCGGCGAAGACCATCGCCCTCATGTCGAGCGCATCCCGGTCGAGGTCCCAGAACTGGTGCAGCCGAGGTCCGTTGCCGCGCAGGTACCCGAAGTACCGGCCGCCGGCGAAGATCCCGTTGTCCGCGGCCGGGCTGATCAAGAACGAAGCGAACGCGCGCTGCACCGGGAGGAAAACGCCGAGGAAGAGCGCCGCCGCCGCGGGGATCCGCAGCAGGCCCCATCCCCGTGCCGAGCGATTCCGCAGCGCGAAGAACAAAAGGTCGATCGCGATCGCCGGCGCGACGAGCAACAGCGGGAACACCGGCGGCGTCATGTGGTCGATGCGGTTCTGGACCGGCGCGAGCTTCGGTTCCGCCGGGAACAACGGCAGCAGCCAGACCATGCTGACGAGCACGCCGGTGTAGACGAGGGCGACCTTGGTCGCCGACCAGCGCACCGGGGCATACCGCGCGGCGGCGACGAGGAAGGCCGGATAGAGCAGCGCCGACGCCTTGGCGAACGTCCCGGTGTGCTGGAGGTTCGGCCAGCTCGCCTCGGTGAGCATGATCGACGCGAGCGCGAGCTGGACGCCGTTGGCCGCGATGACGATCCAGCCGCCGCCCGCGGTCCCGCCGGCAGCGACCGAGCGGTTGCGTTCCGCCGCGACGAGGACCGAGGCGCCGACGACCACGCCGTACATGCCGACCGCCAGCAGCGAGTGCGGCGGCGAGAGGATCTTCACATCGAGCCCGTAGGCGCTGTGCCACCAGTCGTCGAACGGCGCGCTGGTCAGCATCGCCGTGGCGCCCCAGATGCAGATCCAGGCCCCGAGCGGCGCGCGCGCGCCCCAGAGCCCGACGGTCACGCCGCGAAGTCCGGCCCGGTCGAGGATCGTCGCCTGGAACGCCAGCCAACCGCTCACGCAACCACCCAGCGTCCCGCCGAGGTAGAGCATCATGTGCGCAGGCGTCCAGAAGGTGTCGCGGCCGATGGAGACGTGCCACGAGATGTCCCAAAGGATGCCGAAGGTGATGCACGCCGCGCCGAATAGCAGGGCGAGCGAGGTCCAGGCCGGCCGCGACGACGCCCGCGCGGTCTCGGCCGCGGGCATCATGGCATCCATCGACAAGGCGGTCCGCATGCCCGGCACGATCCCAGCAATGCAGCGCGGGCGCAACTCCGGCGCCGGATATGGATGCGGCCGATGGGGAGGACCGGAAAGTCGGCGCTCCCGATGATGCGCGGTGCGTGGACAGCCCAGATTTGGCTCGCGGACATGGACGCATTCTGGTCGGATGACCAGTCCATGAGAGCGCATCTCCGATGGATCTGTGTGACGTTGCTCGCCTGCGTGTGGTCCGCCGGCGCGCTCCCGGCTGCCGAGTCCGAGGCGAAGGACGACTTCGGGCGCGCGATGGCCGCATGGCGCGACGGCAAGCACACCAACGCCATCGCCATCCTGACCGAGGCCATCAAGACCTCGCCCAAGGAATCCCGGCTCCTGAACCTCCGGGCCCAGATGCGGTCGATGATGCGCGACCACGAGGCCGCCGTCGCCGACCTCACCGCGGCGATCAAGCTGGAGCCCGATTCCGGGTTCCTCGTCCGCGAACGCGCGACCGCCTTGTTCAAGCTGGGCCGGTTCGACGCTTCCGTCGCCGATTTCGACCGGGTGGACGAGCTCGTGCCGAAGTCCGCGCCGCACAACTGGCAGCGGGGCATCGCGCTCTACTACGCCGGGAAGTTCGCGGAAGGACGCAAGCAGTTCGAGCTGCACCAGACCGTGAACCCCGAGGACGTGGAGAACGCCGTCTGGCATTTCCTCTGCACCGCGCGCGAACAAGGCGTCGAGGCCGCCCGCAAGCAGCTCATCCCCATCCGGGGCGACACGCGCATCCCGATGAAGGAGATCCACGACCTCTTCGCCGCGAAGACGACTCCGGAGGGCGTGCTCGCCGCCGCGGCTGCCGGCGAACCGGCGCCCGCGGACCACCGCAACCGGACCTTCTACGCCCATCTCTATCTCGGGCTCTATTTCGAGGCGCTCGGCGATGCCGCGCGGATGCGCGAGCATATCCTCGCCTCCCTGCCGCTCGCGGCGCCCGATGACTACATGGGCGATGTCGCCCGCGTCCACGCGCGACGCCTCACGGCCGAACCTTCTCCGAAATCCAAATGAATCCCCGTCCCGGCGGCCCCGACCGTCGTCCCTCGTTCCGTAGCGGCCCTCCTTCGGCGCGCGATGGCTCCCGTCCTCCCGCCCGCCCCTTCCGCGACGACGCGCGTCCGCGTCCCGCCGCTCCCGGTCCTCGGCCGTTCCGCGACGACCAACGTCCGCAGCAGGGACCTCCGCGCCCGCAGTACGGTGCGCCGCGTCCTCCGTACGGAGCCCCTCGCCCCTATGGAGCACCGCGTCCGTACGGTGGCGACGCCCCGGGCGGCCGCGACGACGCGCGCCCGTTCCGATCCGAAGGCGGAGCCGGACCGCGGCCGTTCCGCAGCGGTCCGCCGGCCTATCGCCCAGACGAACGGCCACCGGCCGGCGGTCCTCGACCGTTCCGCGACAACGGACCCCGCGAACGTCCGATGGACGGCCCGTCCGGCGCCCGCCCGGAGGGCAATGCCAACCCGCCGATGCGCGAGCCGCGCGGACCCCGGCCCGGTCGGTTGGAACGCGAGGCCATCAAGCGCGGCGAACGCCCGTTCTGGCGCGGCCGTCCTTCGCCCGAGACCGGTTCCGGCCCGACGGCGGTCCCCGGTGCCGGCGCGGGCCCGAGCGATTATGAAGGCGGCAAGGCCAACTACGGCACCGGGCCCGCGCGTCCGCCCTTCCGTCCGCGTCCGCCGGCGGGTCCCCCGCAGCCCCGTCAGGACCGCGATGATCGCGGGGACCGTGGGGACCGCGACGATCGCGAGCACCGTGGCCCGGCACAGCCCGCCGCGCCGCGAGCGTTCTACAACCGTTTCGCCCGCAACCCTTCGCCCCGCCCGGCTCCCGCTCCGCGCCCCGATGCGGCCTTCGACGACGGTGACGACGACAACTTGCCCGCCGAACCGGCGCCCGCTGCGCCCCGGCCGGTCCAAGCGGCTCCGCGTCCGCGGCCTGCCGCCGGCCGGTCGAACGCTCCGCGGCATCCGGTCAAAGAGAACCGTCAGGCGACCGCCCCGACCGAGACGCAGGTCAGCACCACCGAGCTGATCGAGCGGATCATCGAGAAATCGAGCCGCGAAGTGGCGGCCGACCTCGCGTTGCGCCAACAGCTCAAGCGCCGGCGCAGCCTCCCGCCGGAGACCGCCGCGCAGATCGCCCGCACGGTGTTCCGCTACTTCCGATGGTCGGGCTGGCTGGACAAACAGGTCCCCGTCGGGTTGCAGGTCGTCCAAGCCAACGGCCTCGCGGAACGCTTCCGCTCCCGTCCGACCGACCTCACCGAGGAGGAGCTCCGCGCGAAGACCGTCCCGGCGTGGACCTGGGATGCGCTGTCCGCCGACGTCGCCTGGCTCCGCGCTTTGCAGCGCGAGCCGCAGCTCTGGCTGCGCGCCCGCACCGGCCGCCGCGCCGGCATCGCCGCCCTGCTCGGCTCGTCCCGACCGGGGCCGTTGCCCGAGAGCCTGGCCTACGACGGCACCGAGGACCTCTTCCACAACGAGGCCTTCCAGGCCGGAGAGTTCGAGATCCAGGACATCGCGTCCCAGGTGGTCGGACATCTCTGCGCGCCGCAGCCCGGACAGTTCTGGTGGGATGCCTGTGCCGGCGAAGGCGGCAAGACGCTCCACCTCGCCGACCTGATGCAGGGCAAAGGCCTGATCTACGCGAGCGACCGCGCCGAGTGGCGTCTCGAACGCCTCCAGCTCCGGGCGAGCCGGGCGAAGTGCTTCAACTATCGCGCCGTGCCTTGGGACGGCGGAGCGAAGCCGCCCACCAAGACCCTTTTCGACGGCGTCCTCGTCGACGCCCCCTGCTCCGGCCTCGGGACCTGGGGCCGCAACCCGCACTCCCGCTGGACCGCGACGACCGACGACGTCTCCGAGCTGGCCGCCGTGCAGAAGAGCCTGCTCGCGAACGTCGCGCGTTCGGTGAAGCCCGGCGGCAAGCTGGTTTACGCCGTGTGCACGCTCACCCGTGCCGAGACGACCGAGGTCGCCGACGCGTTCAGCGCGGCGCATCCGGACTTCGAGCCCCTGCCGTTCGCGGATCCTTTCGATGCCGCCGCGGCTCCGGCGGCGCAGACCACGTTCTGGCCGCAGCAGACCCACGGCAACGGGATGTTCGTCGCCATCTGGCGCAAAAAGGCGGTCGTACCGGCCTGATCCAGGTCGCGCGGATGCAAGGCCGGCGGTCCCTTCGAGGACGCCGGCTTTTCTGTTTTGCGACATGGCGGCGGCGAGAGCGTTCCGAACGGGCGTCCACGGTTCCTGGCCTTGCACGGGTCCCAAAAGAGCCGGAGACAGGGTCCGCATCGGGAGACACCGCTTGCCGGGTACCCATGCGGCCAATACGGTCCGCGACACCATCCTCATGCCAACGGCGGAGCCCCCATCCATCGCGTCCCAGCTCCACCGCTGCCCCGACCGTTTCCGCGACGCGGGTGGTTCCCGTGGTTTCTTACGGCGCTGCCGGACGTGGTGGACCGGAAAGTTGCCTTTCCTTCTCGGCATCTTGGCCGTGATCGGGATCCCGTCAGCGGTGGCGGCACCATCGGAGGTCCGGTCGACCGCGGTCACGCCGCCGGCAGGGGGCCACGCCGGTTTCTCCCGGCTCGATCCCGCGGCCACCGGCCTCGTCTTCACCAACGTACTCGCCGGCGACGCGTATCTCACCAACGCGGTCGCGCACAACGGCTCAGGCGTCGCCATCGGCGATGTCGACGGCGACGGACGGCCCGACATCTACCTGTGCGGCCTGCAGGGCACGAACCAGCTCTTCCGGAACCTCGGCGGCTGGAAGTTCGCGCCGATGGAGATCGGCGCCGCCGTGTGCGCCGGTCAGATGTCCACCGGCGCGGTGTTGGCCGATGTCGACGGCGACGGCGACCTGGACCTGCTCGTCAACGGCATCGCGGCCGGCACGAGGCTCTTCCTCAACGACGGCCACGGGCATTGGACCGAGAAGAACGATTCCGGCCTCTCCCGCTCCGCTTCGAGCACGTCGATGGCCCTGGCCGACATGGACGGCGACGGCGACCTCGACCTCTACGTCGCGCACTACATCGACTTCATGCATCTGGTCGATCCGACGACGCGCTTCGCCATGGGGCAACGCGACGGACGCTGGGTCGTGAGCAAGGTCAACGACGTGCCGACCACCGACCCGCGCTACAAGGACCGCTTCGAGGTGATGCCCGACGGCGAGATCCGCGAGAACCCGGAGGCCGACGCCTTGTACCGCAACGACGGCAGCGGCCGGTTCACCGCGGTCCAGGACGAGCCCGGGATCTTCTCCGACGCCGCGGGACGTCCCATGCCGGCACCGCGGGACTACGGCCTCGCGGTGGTCTTCCGCGACCTCGACGGCGACGGCTTCCCGGACCTGTACGTCTCCAACGACTATGCGTCCCCGGACCGCATGTGGATCAACGACGGGCACGGACGTTTCCGCGCTGCCGATCCGTTGAAGCTCCGGCACACGAGCTTCAATTCGATGGGCATCGACGTCGCCGACGTGGACCGCGACGGCTTGGACGACATCCTCGTGGTGGACCTGCTCGCGCCGCAGCACGAGCGCCGCATGCGCCAACTGGCGAAGACCCCGCCCGACCCGCGCGAACGCGACGCCATCGCCGGTCGTCCGCAATACAACCGCAACATGCTCTTCATGGGCCGTCCGGGCGCCGACTTCGCCGAGACGGCGCTCATGGCCGGCGTCGCCGCCACCGGCTGGAGCTGGACACCGGTGTTCCTCGACGTGGACCTCGACGGATACGAGGACCTGCTGGTGACGAGCGGGTTCGGGTTCGACCTCATGGACCAGGACACCCACGACCGGCGCCAGGATCCGCGACGACGCCGGACGCGCGAGGAACTGAAGCGTTGGATGAAGGACTTCCCGGATTGGCGCAGCGAGAGCCTCGCCTTCCGGAACCGCGGCGACGGCACGTTCGGACCGGTGGACGGCAACTGGGGCTTCGGCGAGAAGGGACTCGCGTTCGGCATGGCGCTCGGTGATCTCGACGGCGACGGCGACCTCGACGTCGTGGTGAGCCACATGAACGCTCCCGCCGCCCTGTACCGGAACGACACGTCCGCCGGCCGTATCGGCGTCCGTCTGCGCGGCACGGCCCCGAACACCGCCGGGATCGGCGCACGCATCCGGCTCACCGGCCCTTCGATCACCCAGAGCCAGGAGATGGTCGCGGGCGGGCGGTATCTCTCCGGCGACCAATCGTTGCGCGTGTTCGCCACCGACCTTCCCCGGACCAACGCATCGGCCATCGAGGTCCGCTGGCGGAACGGTGCCACCAGCCGGATCACCGACGTGGCCCCAAACCACATCTACGAGATCGCCGAGGCCGGGACCGGGGCGCCGGCCCCGACGGCCGCACTGCCTGGGGCGGCACCGATGTTCCGCGACGTCAGCGAGTGGCTGGACCATGCAAGCGTCGGTGAGCCCTTCGACGATGCGGGCCTGCAGCCGCTCCTGCCGCGACGCCTCAGCCGGTCCGGTCCCGGCGTCGCTTGGACCGACCTCGACGGTGATGGTTGGGAAGACCTCGTGATCGGCGCTCCTCGCGGCGGACGCCCCACGATCTTCAGCAACCAACAAGGAAAGGCGTTCAAACCAGCCCGGGCCGATGCCGTCCCGGGGGGCGAACGCGGGGTCGTCGGGTGGGCCGATGCGGGTGCCGGACGGAGATGGCTCGGGGCCGCGTCCGACGACCGCCCCGGCAGGCGATCCGCGGGCCAATTGGCGGTGCATGGCGACGGCCAGTCCGCACCGCGATACCTCGACGGCGGTGACGACCCGATCGGCCCGATCGCGGTCGGTGACATCGACGGCGACGGCGACCTCGACGTCTTTGCGGGCGGGCAATCCCGCCCCGGCCGTTATCCTGAGACCGGTTCTTCCACGATCTGGACCGACGACGGCGGCACGCTCCGCCGGTCCCCCGAC
>CANGMH010000111.1 GCA_947454005.1 Verrucomicrobiota bacterium | reverse complement strand
TATAGAGAGGAATCACGGCGACAGGAATCGAACGGGAGCAGTTTGTGGGAATTGCGCCTGCGATAGTGGTGACCAACCAATTCGTTCCGGCAGGACTCACCTTGCGTATCGATTGGTTGATCCAATCTGAAACAAACACATTGCCTGTATCATCTGCCGCGATTCCATATAATCCATACGCTGACGTAAAGAAGCGGGCATCCTCACCAAGACCATCGGAAAAACCATCAGCGTCTCTATAGTACAATGCCGGATCTCCCTTCTTGCCCGCAATGGTTGAGACGATCCAGTCGCCGCCAGCGGGAGTCAGCTTACGAACGCAACTGGAATCTCCGACATACAGATTGCCCCATTTGTCCCGGCAAATCGACCAAGGAGTTCCGAACCGGGCAGTGAGACCCGGGCCGTCGACCATACCGGCTGGGTCGGGATTCACACTAGGAGCACCGGCGATTGTTGTAGTCGTGCCATCCGGATCGACCCTCCGGATCACCCGATTCCAAACGTCCGCCACGTACACGACCCCGGTGACCGGGTCCACGGCCAGACCGGTGGGACGCGCGAACTGCGCCAACGGTCCCGGGCCATCATAAAAGGTTCGAACAAATTCAACCCCGGGGGCTTTACCCACCATGTTGGTCCATGCATAGATGCCGATGGGGTCGCCGGTGACGGTCAGATTGCCGTTCAGGAAAGTGAAGCTGTAGTCATCGGACGCCAGAGTGCCTACCGTGACATAGATCGTGTAGTGTCCGGGTTCCGTCGTCAGATCGCCGGTGGTCCGGAAGGCGGGTGCGCCGGTCAAGACGCCCTCGGCATCGCCGTTCACGAATCCCTGATAAATTGCTGTAAAAACGGGATTTGCGGTGTGCCTCGGCCGGATGGCATTGAGCGCCGTCACGGTGAGCAGTTTCTTTTGAACGACAAGGTTCACCGGAGCACTGGTCACCGAGCCGTAGGCATTCGCCACCGCCAGGGAATACGCTCCGCCCTTGGCCGTCTTGAGCCCGGCCAGGGTGAGGGTAGTGTTCGTCTGGCCGGAAATCGGGGTTCCATTGAACAGCCATTGATAACTCAAGGGCTGTGTGCCCGAAGCCGTGGCGCCAAAACTGACACTGCCGCCCACCGTGTTCGTGGCCCCGATCGGGAGTTGCACCAAGGCCGGCGGATGCGGCAGCGGCCCCACATCGACGGCCTGGCTCGTCGCCGTCGCGGCCGAGATGTGCCCGAACAGATCGACAGCCACACCACCACCGACGCTGATCGCCAGCGTTCCGACGCCCACGACGTTGGAGAGCGTCACGGTGTAGTTGCTTCCCGATCCTGAGACCAGCACGTCCGCCGCAGCGGTACCGGTGGCGAGCAAGGTCACGTTGGACGGACTCAACGCGCTGCTTTGCAGATGCGCATCCGAGAGCGTCACGGCGTACGTGACGGGGCCGGCTTCCGTCTTCGGGACCGAAGGAGTTCCGATCGCCACCGTCGGGGCGGCCAGATCCACCGCGATACTCCCGCCATTGACCGGCAGGGTATCGGTCAACTGGGCATACAGACCGCCAGCGTTGGCGAGCGACAGGACCAAGGTCCCTTCCCCGGCGTCCACGTGCACCGGCACCAGCCACGTCTTCGAGTCCACCGTGGTCGGGGTGCCGATGACTGCCCCGGAGAGCGTTCCGGAAGCCGAGAGCGAGAAGGCCGAGGCGTTGACTGTCGGAACCGCCGTGTTGAACGTCACGCTCCACGTGAGATCGGTGGAACTCACCGGGGATGAACCAGCGGGACCAAAGGAGACAACCGAGGCAACGGGCAGAGGGACGACCGAGACCGCCGCCGCGTCGCTGGTGTCGCTTCCCGCAGGACCGGTCACCACGACGTCAAAGTTGCCGGCGTCTCCGGCTGTCAGAGCAGACAGGGTCAGCGAAGTGGTGTTGGCACCTGGAATGGCCGTGCCTCCTTTCCGCCATTGATAGCCCAGTCCGGGGCCGCCGTTGGCGGTGACCGTCAATGTCAAGTCGCGTCCAAGGTAGCCAGGCTGGCTTCGGGGATGATGGACCACTGCGGACAGCGGCGATGCCTTGGTAACGCGCCCTTTGTCCCCGACATACACATTGCCCTGTTCATCCACATCAAGGGCAAAAGGATAATAGAATCCGGAGGCCGCACCGATGCCCTCCGTGAAACTCGGATTCCCGTAGAATCCGTACTCCCAAAAGCCCCTGTATCCACCGATAGTACGGATGACCGCACCCGGCGACGACCGAAGAACCGTGTGGGTGTAGATATCGAGGATGAAGAGATTGCCGCCGGCATCGGCTTTAAGCGTCAGGTAATCTCCGAATAGCACGCCGGACCCGAATCCTTCAGAGGGCAGGCCTTGACCCAGGCCCCCACCGGCGAACGTGCTGAGGATCCAATTGGTTCCAGAATGCACCAGTTTTCGGATCACCCGGGCACCGCTTTCTGCCAAATAGAAGGTTCCATCTTGGGCACGGCAGATGCTCGTCGGTGCATTGAGCCGTGTGGCTCCATTGGTTCCGTTGACGCTCCCGGGCGTTCCGGCCTTCCCAACAATGGTGCTTACGTTCCATCCTCCGCCTCCAATCGGTGTCAGCCACCGTACCGTGTGATTGCCGTAGTCGCTGACCAACAACCCGCCGCTTCCGTCGTCAGTCAATCCCCAAGGAGTTGCGAAGCGGGCCGTCGCACCATCACCATCCACAGATCCAGAATCGAACAGCGCTCCCGCGATCGTGTTCACGGTCCAGTTGGTCCCTGTTTGGCTCAGCTTCCGAACGGCACCGAGAAGGTCGGTAAAATAGACCGTTCCATCCGCCATTCTGAAAAAGGTGCCCGCGATCGCAAAGTCGGAGGAGCCTCCGATGATGGTTGTCACATCCCCATTGGGAGTAGCCCTCTTGATGGACGCATCGTCGCCGATGAGGACCGAATCATCAGGCAAATGAAGGACGGCAATCGGCCCGCTCAGTCGCGCGACACCCGCCGGACCATCCACCGCGGCAGGCAGAGTTGGAGATGTGGCTCCAGCCAAGTGCGAAGCCACGTACCCTTGCGGCCCCGGCGTCAGTTTCCGGACACCGATAGGGTTGCCATAGTCACCCACGTAAACATTGCCAGCATCGTCCATCGCGAGGCCTTCGCAGCCCCCGAACCGGGCCGCCGCTCCGATTCCATCAAGAGACCCATAGGCACCGCCAGTACCCGCCACCGAACTCACCACCCAATCCGAACCGTTGCGAGCCAGTTTTCGGATGCAGTAGTTATAGTTGTCCGAGACCAACAGGCTGCCATCCTGCATGACAACGATGTTCCAAGGTTGGTCGAAGCGCGCAGATGCACCGGGGCCATCCGCATATCCGGTCACGCCCAAGCCGCCGGCTAGGGTCGAAAACGTGTAGCCATTGGGGCCAGGCGCCAATTGGTGCACGGATCGGCTATAGCCACCTGCGATAAAGATGTTGCCGGTGGAATCCACGGCCAATCCCATCGGCACGTCCAAGTACCCGGCAACGATGGTCTGGGGGCTTGAATAGTTTGAAGGTCTCCGTCCGGCGACTGTGGTGACCACCCAGTTGGTTCCCACGGGACTTATCCTACGGATCGACCCATTGAGCCAATCGGACGCGAACACATTCCCCTGATTGTCGACCGCGATGCCGTAGGAATTGGCGTAGAATCGGGCGTCCTCACCAGGACCATCGGCAAACCCGACACCATCCGCGTAATATGTGGCCGGATCCCCCTTCTTGCCCGCGATGGACGAGACAATCCAGTCGTCCCCTGAAGGGGTGAGTTTGCGGATGACGCCGTAGTCGGCCACAAACAGATTCCCCCATTGGTCCCGGCAAATGGACCAAGGTACTCCGAACCGGGCGGATTGACCTGGACCGTCGACCAGACCGGCCGGGTCGGGATTCACGCTGGGAGCGCCGGCAATCGTGGTGGTGGTACCGTCCGGAGCCACCTTGCGGATCACGCGATTCCACGCGTCCGCCACATACACGACCCCGGTGACCGGGTCCACGGCCAAACCTGTGGGACGCTGGAACTTGGCCAATGGACCAGGGCCATCATAAAAGGTGCGGACAAACTCAACCCCGGGGGGCTGGCCAACCAAGTTGGTCCAGGCATAGATGCCGATGGGATCGCCGGTGACGGTCAGGTTGCCGTTCAGGAACGTGAAGTTGTAGTCGTCGGATGCCAGGGTGCCGGCCGTGACATAGATCGGGTAGTGTCCGGGTTCCGTGGTCAGATCGCCGGTGGTCCGGAAGGCGGGTGCGCCGGTCAGGACACGCTCGGTATCGCCGTTCACGAATCCCTGATAACTCGCTGTGAAGACAGGATTTTCGGTGTGTCTTGGCCGGATGGCATCGCGCGCCGTCACGGTGAGAAGCTTCTTCTGGACGACGAGCTCGACGGGAGCACTGGTCACCGCGCCATAGGCATTCGTGATGGCCAAGGAGTAGGCCCCGCCTTGGGCCGTCTTGAGCCCGGCCAGCGACAGGGTGTTGTTCGTCTGGTCGGGAATCGGGTTTCCCTTGAACAGCCATTGATAGTTCAGGGGGGCCGTCCCGTCGGCGGTGGCGGAGAAGTTCGCCGTGCCTCCGACAGTGTTGGTCGCCGCCGTGGGCAAGAGGACCAGAACCGGAGGTCTGCCCGTCACCGTCAACGTCCCGTTGGTGAACTGCGCAGTGAATAGGGGTTGCAGCACCAAGGTCCCGAGCGAGATGTTGATGGGATAGGTTCCTACCGGCGAGCTTTGGGTGGCGGTGGTGCTCAGACTGGGAGCCCCTGACACAACCCTAGAGGCGCCCGTGCCTGCGAATGAAAAGGTGAAGACCGGATTCGGAGTGCCTTCGGCACGGCTCGCGTCATCGGCCGTGATTCCGACCTTGGTCCCTGCCGCCTCCAATCCTGTCGCCAGCGTCGCCAATGAACACCACAGGGCGAACAGCCGGAGTAGGCCGACCACCTTCACAGCCCCTCGGGAGGGAGCGCGGTGGCCTTGATTCGCCACCGGTTGCTGCACGTCACCCCCGGCCCCATTGCCAGCGTCCTGGATCAAGGGCACCTGCCCGAAACCCACCGTTCCCCATGTTCCCTTGAGTCTCATGCTTTTTGTTGCTTGCTCCTGCGCCCAATTCATTTCTTAGGCATCATGTACGGCGTGGAGGTCGTGCGGGGAAGTCGAATGCGGAATCGTGCGCGAGTTGCGCCAAAGTGGAACAAACGAAGCATCTGGAAATGCATCGGGCGCGTCTTGGATTCCTTTCAACCAAGCGTGCATCCAACTGACCTCGAACATGTTCCGTATCGTTCGAAAGAGACTTTGTCCGCCACTGGTCCCGCGCGCGCCAAAACCGGTGCGGAAGCGGGCGCCGACTCGGTTCCTAGGGCGTTCCTGACGTGGCTTGTTCCGAAACGAAGCAAATCACGCACCGTGCGGTCTGCGCCTCGACGCCGCGGACGAGGAGGACTAAAGGGGATATGACCTGTAGAAACAGAACATCATGAAAACCCCATATCACTTGCCCCTGATGGATCGGAGCGCGGCCGTCGTCGCCGTCTGCATCGGACTTACCGCCGCCGCTGCTCAAGCTGGCACGGTCAGCGCCGGACCCGACATCGCCACTCAACTCAACTCCGACGGAACGACGATCACTCCAGCGGTGGTCAAGGTCACCGCCACCGTCTCCGCGGATCTCAAGGGCTATCCCATCCGGTGGTCGGTCCGTTCCGGTTCGGCGTCGCTGGTCAACACCAACAGTCTCACCGTCACCGCAAAATTGCCCAAGACAGGCGAGACGCGACTGAAGGTCGATGTCTTGAGCAAGGACGGAAAAACGGTTCTGGCCTCGGACCAGGACAAAATCCAGGTGGCCGCGGCACCTGCCGTGGTGATCGACTGTCCGCCCGGCCTTCGCGCCCCGTTCCCCACGGGTCCATCGAGCCCCGGTTGCCTCTCCGTGGACGCGACCAAATGGGTGGGTCTTTCCGGAACATCGGGCAGCCGTGTGACCTATGTCTGGGAACCGATCGACAGCTTCGCGGGCTTCGCGATCAACCCGCTCCAAGGCTCCCAGACCACGTTGTGCTTCCCGAGCCCCGGGGCGTATTATGCCGGGCTGACGGTGGACGTGGTCGGACCGGGAACCACCCACATCGTCCGGAGATGCAGATTCCGGATCGATGTCCCGGATCTTCCGGATCCCCGCACGCAGCTGCGCCTTCAAGAGGATCCGATCACGGTAAAACTGTCCGGTGAGGCCGTGTCACCATTGACCAAGCTGCTGTCACTCCACTCAGTCAGTGGATATCCGATCCAGTATGCCTTGTCCCTGCACTTCACCCGGCAGGCCGGGACGCAGCATGAGTTCGACGTCATCGTGAAGGGTGATCTGGCTCCCCATGGTTCGGTCGACCTCGTTCCGGTCGGCTCGCAAGAAGTGGGTGAAGTGACGTACGATCTGGACGCCCACTATGACTTGGTGCGGGTGCTGTCCTCCACGTCCAACGAGGTGGCGCCGAAGCAATGATGAACTGACCACGGCGAGGAGCGCGGTCATCCACCGGCAGTATTCGTTGTCGCCGGTGGATGGCCGGTCACTTGGGGTTGGTCAGACATTGCCTCCGCTCCCGCCAGATTTCCGGCGCAAGACCCGGAGGAATCTGGCGCCGTGCAATCGCATCAGTCGGACCCGTCCGACCCTTGGCTGGCTGCTTCCGATGGTCACCGGATCCCCGCCGGACACCCCAGGTGCCATCGGCCGTCGGCCGGCAGCGTGGCCTGCAACCACGGGCTGCGGCGATTCTCCTGGACCGTCGACTTCGGATCCACCCCCAGCCGCCGGATCGATTGCGTGTGCGTGCAAGTCGGCGTCAAAATCATCATCAGGTCGTCGAAGAGTCTAGCCGGGTGCGGTAGGACGGCAGGTCGGGTGGTCGGATAGTTTCTCCGGAACGGCCTTGAGGAATCTCCGGCACGCGCAAGAGCCGATGGTTCCAATGCTCGATGGCTGCCATCTGGACTCGGCCAGGAGCTTGGGATCCGCCTTCCAAGTGCTGCGGCGGGCTGAATCGGGGCGTTCCGCCGCTCGGCTCCATCGCTTCGGCAGATTTTCCGGCCACTGGAAATCGCGAGGAAACGAGATCCCCGGCTCGCGGTCCGGTTCCGACGTCAACAAGAGAGCCACGAAATTGGCGGGCTGAATCGCTGCTTCAGAATCGCCTCCGTTGTCTGGGTGGCGTTGCCGAAACCGGAGGTCGGTCAAGCTCGATCGCGTCGAGGAATTGGCTGGGCGCGAAGTGCCACTGCCGGCGGAGCACCGCACCACGCTTGGCCCACTCAACCGTCCGGGAAGGAGCAGGCACCACCGCTGGACACGGTCAAACCACGGCGGATAATCTCGGGCGTGTCAGCACCAACTTCGGGAACACGCAGAAAACCGAAGAAAATTGAAGTGGTGCCAGCGGGGAGAATCGAACTCCCGACCAAGGGCTTATGAGTCCCCTGCTCTACCGCTGAGCTACGCTGGCACTAACGCTTCCGGACACGATCGCCCGGAACGCGGACGCGGATAGTTAGAGGCGGATCGGGCCGCGGCAAGTCGTTTTGTGTCCGCGCGGCGGTTGCGTACGGCCCCGCGTCCGTGCTTGAATCCTCGTCTCGACTCTATGGCACAGATCAAATTCGGAACGGACGGCTGGCGGGCGATCATCGCGGAAGATTTCACCTTCGCCAACGTGGCGCGCGTCGCCCAGGCGACCGCCGACCACTGGAAGCAGAATCCCGTCGCCGGCACCGCACCCAAGGTAATCATCGGCTACGACCGCCGCTTTCTCTCCGACCAGTTCGCCCGTTGTGTGGCCGAGGTGATGTCCGGGAACGGCTTCGCGGTGGTGCTGTCCGATTCACCCGTGCCCACGCCCGCGGTGTCCTTCGCCGTGAAGCAGATGAAGGCCGTCGGCGGAGTCATGATCACCGCGAGCCACAACCCGCCCGCGTTCAACGGATTCAAGCTGAAGGCCTGGTACGGCGGCTCCGCGGAACCGGCCATGTGCCAAGCCATCGAGGCGCTGCTCGACGCCTCGCCCGTCAAGCGCACCGATTTCGACATCGCCGCCGGGGTGGACGACATCGTGGTGAAGGACCTCCGGGCGCCGCATTACGCCGCGTGCAAAAAGCTCGTGGACTTCGACCGGATCGCGAAGTCGAAGCTCAAGTTCGCGCACGAGGCGCTCTACGGTGTCGGCGCCGGCTGCTTCGACGAGCTGCTCGCGGGCACGACCTGCCGCGTCACCACGCTGAACGCCGAGCACAACCCGCTCTTCGGCGGCATCAACCCGGAGCCGATCGCGAAGAACTACGCCAAGTCGGCCGCGTTCCTCGCCAAGAACCCGCACGACCTCTGTCTCGTCACCGACGGCGATGCCGACCGCGTCGGCGGCATGCTGGGCGACGGCGGCCTGCTCACCACCCACCAGATCATCTGCCTGCTGCTCCGGCACTTCATCGTCAACCGCAAGCAGACCGGCCGCGTCATCAAGGCGCTCACCACCACCACGATGGTGGACCGCATGTGCGCCCACCACGGCCTCGAGCTGGTCGAGACGGGCGTCGGCTTCAAGTACATCGCGGCCGAGATGATCAAGGGCAACGTGCTGCTCGGGTTCGAGGAGAGCGGCGGCATCGGCTTCCCCGGGCACATCCCGGAACGCGACGGCATCCTCGCCGGCCTGATGCTCCTCGAGATGCTGGCGACGGAGAAGAAGCCGCTGAAGACCTTGCTCGCCGACCTCGAGAAGGACTTCGGCCCGCACCGCTACGCGCGGATCGACACGGCGTTCCCGCTGGAGAAGCGCCAGGCGCTGATGCAGTTCTGCAAGCTCAACCCGCCCGCCAAACTCCTGAAGTCGCCGGTGACCGACGTGAAGTCGGCCGACGGCGTGAAGTTCGTCGCCAAGGACGGCTCTTGGCTGATGCTGCGCGGTTCCGGCACCGAGCCGATCCTGCGCATCTACGCGGAGGCCAAAAGCGATGCCGACGCCGAGGCGTTGCTGAAGCTCGGCGTGAAGCTGACCAAGCAGGTCTGACCCGGCCGGGCCAGGCCGGACCGCCGGCGGTCAACGTCCCGTCGCGCGCCGGCGCGACAGCATCGCCCGAGAGCCGCCCACGACCACCACGAACGCCGCCGCGCACAGGTAGAAGCCGACATGCCCGTGCGCCGGGATGAGCGTCGCCTCGAGCAGGATGTCGAGGATCACCGTCGCGTGCCAGAAGCCGTCCCACCGGTTGAGGAAGTAACCGGTCCGCGCCGCGCGCGCGAAGAGCACCCCGAGCAGGAGCGTCATCGCCAATCCGCTGACGATCACCGCAGGTCGTTCCACCACGCGCCAGAGATGGAACACCGCGAGGTAGAGCACGAGAAGCTGCAGGCTGAATGACCAGCGGGAGTTCATGCGGCGACATTGCCCGAGGGCCGGCAGGAGACAACCCGCGAACGGCGCCAAGGTCGCGGTCGGATGCGGCACACGACGGGCCCGATTCGATCGGCCTTCCTCAAAACGGTAGGAACTGGACCTCGAACACGCGTTCCACGAACCACCCGCCCGCCAACAAGAGGATGGCGACCGATCCGACCGGCAGCACGCCCGCCCGATAGAACCGCGAGGCCCGCAGCGCCGATGCCACCGGCAAGAATATGGCCACGCAGGCGAGCTGGCCGAGCTCGACCCCGAGGTTGAAACCCAGCAGCGGCACCGCCAGCGAAGTCCGCGAGAGACCGAGCTCTCCGAGCGCTCCGGCGAACCCGAACCCGTGGACCAACCCGAACGCGAACGGCATGGCCCAAGGCGGGAACCGGCGCCGAGGACGGTCGACGCTTTCGCGCGACACGAGGTTGGCCAGCGCCGCGAAAGCGATGCTGACGGCGATCGTGCTCTCGACCAGCCGGGACGGCAGCTGCACGACTCCGGTCGCCGCGAGGCACAGTGTCAACGAATGCGCGACCGTGAACGCGGTGACGACCTGGAGCACGTGCGCCGAGGAAGCGCGGAGGCCCTTCGACGGTTCCCATCCACCGGGACCTCTCCGAAGCACCGACGGCAGGAGCAACGCCACCAAGAACAGCAGATGATCGTAGCCGGTCCAGATGTGGTGGACGCCCTCGCGGACGAACTGGACGAGTCCCGGAACGGTGGTCCCGGCACCGGGTCTGAATTCCGCGCCAGGATGTCCCGGGCCGAGCACCGCGGTGGTGCCGGCGGACGACTCGTCTCCGGCGCCTCGGAATCTCACCAACCCCCGATGGAGCGGATCGCGGTCGGCGAACAGATGGTAATCCAGAGCCAATCTCTGCACCGGCCGGTCGGTCACCGCGGAGAAATCGATCACCGCGCACGCGACCCCGTCGCGTTCGCTCACCCGATGCCCCGTCGCTAGCGCCGGAAGCATCCGCCCGTCAGCGCGGAGGGTGATCTTGCCGAAGGCATAGCGCGCGATCTGTCCGTGATGCGCGCGGAGTTCTCCCCAGGTGATCCGGCCGTCGTCGTCGTCGTCGAGACCGAGCGCGTCATCGAGGTCGCGCAGCGGGATCTCCCAACGTCCGGAGATCGCGGCGCCATCCTGCTCGAGCGTCATCCACGCCGTGCTGGCGCTGTGCCCGGACGCCGGAAGAGTTCCGATGCCGATCACCGACACCGCGACGGCGACCCAAAAGAAACGGCTCGATCGGAAGGAGAAATTCATGGCGCCGATGCGACGGATCCCGGGGAGAGGTGGATGTCTTCGAGCCGGCAAGCGGCGACCCACGCGAGGACTTCCCGCTCCGTCGCCGCATCGCGGGCGGCGCGGGCCGATTCGAGCAGGATCCGGGCGTCGGCCGGTTCCTTCTGGACGAGCCAGTTCGCGCGGGCGAGCGCGAGCGCCGCGGCCGGCTCGCGCGTCGACCGGAGCCGGAAGCGCGCCTCCTCCCGGCGATGGACGTCGTCTCCCCGGGCATGCGCCGCGGCGAAACTCGCGGTCAACATCTCGATGGTCGCGTCGGGTGATCCGGCGCCGAGCCGCTGCGCTTCCGCTTGTCGCAGCAACAGGGCATCGATGCGCATCGCGCCGGCGACGAGGGCCGCGGCTTCGCCCGGGCGATGCTC
>CANGMH010000110.1 GCA_947454005.1 Verrucomicrobiota bacterium | reverse complement strand
GAGCGCCTCGCGCCGCAGGCGATGATCAAGAACAACATCAAGGGCTTCGCCGCGCGCATCCTGCTCAAGAACGTCGACAAGCGGGTGCGGCCGGGCATGACCGCCAACATCTCCATCCCGGTCGCCAGCGCCGACGATGTCGTCGCCGCGCCGCTTGCCGCGGTGTTCACCGAGTTCAACCCGGAGACGAAACAGCAGGAGCGCTATGTCTGGTTGCAGACCGGCGAGGAGTGGGAGCGGCGTCCGATCACCATCGGCGTTAGCGACTATTTCTTCGCCGAGGTCACGACCGGGCTGAAGTCCGGCGACACGGTCGCGCTCGAGGACAAGGCCAAGGTCGCCAAGGCCGCGCCCGCCAAGACGGCGGGGGCCCCCAAGACTTCCGGCGGTTCCGCCCAGACCGCGGCGCCGGCCGCGCGGACGCAGGCGGCCACGCGCTGACCCACCCGACGTCCACCGCGACCTCCTGCTTCCCGCCCAACCACCTCGCACCCCGCACGTGGCACTCCTCGAACTCCGCAACGTCAGCAAGATCTACCACCTCGGCGGCGAGGAGATCCGGGCGCTCGACGACGTCTCGCTCGACATCGGCGCCGGCGAGTTCTGCTCGATCATCGGGCCGTCCGGCAGCGGCAAGTCGACGTTGATGCACATCCTCGGCTGCCTCGATTCGCCCAGCCGGGGCACGATCCAGCTCGACGGCACCGAGATCCAGAGGGCCTCGACCCGCGAGCTCGCGCAGATCCGGAACCGCAAGATCGGGTTCGTGTTCCAGTTCTTCAACCTCCTGCCCAAGCTCAACGTCGTCCAGAACGTCGAGCTGCCGATGATCTACGCGGGCATCGGCGGACGCGAACGCCGCGAGCGGGCGCTGAAGGCCCTCGAGCAGGTCGAGCTCACCAACCGGCTGAAGAACCGTCCGTCGCAGCTCTCGGGCGGCCAGCAGCAGCGCGTCGCCATCGCCCGGGCACTGGTGAACGATCCGAAGATCATCTTCGCCGACGAGCCGACCGGCAACCTCGACACCCACACCGGCGAGGTGATCCTCGCCCTCTTCCGCCGGCTCAGCCACGAAGGCCGCACGGTCATCCTCGTCACCCACAACCCCGAGATCGCGGCGGTCACCCCGCGCCGCATCGAGATCCGCAACGGCAAGATCGCCGACAAGGTGGACGACCGTCTCGCCGGCCTGGACCGGACGCCGTTGCTCTCCGGCGCCGGGCACTGAGGGGATCGCATGCTACGCGACGATTACATGCTCAGGCTCGCCGAGCAGGTCGGCTCCGCCATCGCGGCCGGCTTGGCCGAGGGCGGGCCCGGCACGACGACCGGGATGTCGGACGACCTCGCGACGCTCTGCCGGCAGCACGTCGGGATCGATCTGACCCTCGTGCTCGGCCTCTCGCCCGACGGTTTGCGCGAAGTGCTGGCGCAATCCGGTCCGGCCTCGGTGCCGAAGAGCGCCGCGCTCGCCGAGATCCTGCTCGCGCAAGGCCGCTTGGCCGAGCTCCGGGGCGACCGCTCCGTCGTCGTGCCCTGCCACGTCCACGCGTTCCATCTGCTCCGGACCTGCGGTCCGTCGGTCCGCGCGGCGGACATCGGCGCGCACGAGGCCAAGATCACCGCCACCGCCGACCGGCTGCGCGAGCTCGGGCTTTCCGCCTACGTCGCGCAGGAGACCGCCCGGCGGCCGGACAACGCCGGTTTTTCCGGCCCTTCGACCTGATGAGCCTCTGGAACGCCGTCATCGTCGGTCTGAAGGAGATCTGGGCGCACAAGTTCCGCAGCCTGCTCACCATGCTGGGGATCATCCTCGGCGTGTCGTCGCTCATCGCCATGAGCGCGCTCGTCACCGGCATGGAGAAAGGCGCCAAGGAATCCCTCATCGCCGTCGGCGGCCTGCAGAAGATGCGGGTCGAAGCGGCGCCGTTGCCGGTCGACCAGCGGCATCTCCGCGATTTCGCCACCGGCGTGACCTTGCGCGACGTCTATGCGTTGCAGCGAAGCGCGCCCGAGATCCTCGAGGTCTCGCCGCAGATGCGCCTCGATCCGCAGCCGACCCTGGCCGCCAACGGCAAGACCTACCGCACCTGGATGATCTCCGGGGTCTGGCCGGTGCAGCTGGAGATGATGGAGCACACCGTGGAGCACGGCCGCATGTTCACCGCGCTGGACAACGAGCTCGCCCGGAACGTCTGCGTCATCGGCGACGGCGTCCGCGACGCCCTGTGGGGCAGCCCCGAGGAGACCGGCGAACCGGTGATCCCCATCGGCCGCGAGATGACCATCAGCGGCTATCCGTTCACGGTGGTCGGCATGTTCCAGCACTACGAGAGCGAGCAGGAACGCAAGACCCGGGAGCTGGCCGAGGCCGAGGCGGCGCGGCTCAAGGCCGCCGGCGTGACCAATTCCGCGACCGGCCCGAAGCGCAGCCGCGGATGGGGCGGTTCGGGACGCGGCGGCTGGTCACCGTTCCGGATGAAGAACAGCACGGTCTATCTCCCGCTCAACACGGCGTGGCTGAAGCTCAAGGCCGGCCTCACCAACTCCCCGGCCGAACCCAAGCTGAGCGACATGGAGATCAAGGTGCGCGATGTCGGGCAGCTCGACCTCGCCATGACGCAGATCCGCAACGTGCTCATGGTGACCCATCGCGGCATCGAGGACTTCTCGTTCCGCACGCAGGAGGACTGGGCGGAGCAGATCGGCACCTTCATCAGCAACGCGCGCCTCAGCGGCGGCATCATCGCCGGCATCAGCCTGCTCGTCGGCGGCATCGGCATCATGAACATCATGCTCGCCAGCATCAGCGAGCGCATCCGCGAGATCGGCATCCGCAAGGCCGTCGGCGCCGGCGGCCTCGACATCTTCACCCAGATCGTCGTCGAGAGCACCGTGATCGCCGTCGTCGGCGGCCTGGCCGGGCTCGCGACCAGCATCGGCCTCATCCGCGTGATCACCTATGTCACGCCGACCGACAACGCGCCGATCGTGACCTTCACCTCGATGCTCCTCGCCTTCGGCGCCAGCGTGCTCATCGGTGTGCTCGCCGGCCTGTTCCCCGCCATCAAGGCGGCGCGGATGAACGTCATCCAGTCGCTCCGCTATGACTGAACGCGCAGGCCTTCTTTCAATCCGCCGCAGGCGCTTGCCGGAGCCGGCGCGGCAGGTCGCGCGCGCCATGCATCACCCGGACGACCTCGATCGTCTTGCCTTCGACGCGGTAGAACACGAGGTGCGTGTCGAAGGGGCGGGCCACGACGACGGACCGCAGGCCGGACAATCCCGCGGCGCGGAACATCCTCGGCCGGCCCGAAAAGGGATGGCGAGCCAGCCGTGCCAACGTCCCGCTGACCGCGGACAGATAGCGTTCCGCCAGCCCGAAGCCGCCCTGCTCGATATACCAACCGGCTTGTTCTTTGAGGTCGGCCCGGAAATCAGGGGATCGGTCGACCGAGAAGCTCATCGTCCGGCGTGCCCGGCCCGTAGTTCGGCGAGGATCTCCTCCATCTCCTCGGGGCGCCAAGGTGTCATCGGCCCGTCGATCGCCTCGAGCAGCCACGCCTCGAGCTCCGGCGAATCCACGCCGGGGTCGATGCGGTTCACCCGGTACTCGCGCACGGCCTCGGCGACGGCGCTCGGGGCGTCGGCGAACGTGCCGTTGGCGACCCCGCGCTCGATGTGCTCCGCGAGGTGCTTCGGAAGCTCCACGGTCATGCCCGCAGTCTGCGCGGCCAGGTGCCCGTGTCAACGGGCTCCCCGTCCCCCGCTTCGCTCCGCACGCCGGCATCCGCGTTCCGCGCCCAGATGAACATCGTCAACACCATCCTCATCGGCCTGAAGGAGATCTGGGCGCACAAGTTCCGCAGCTTGTTGACGATGCTCGGCATCATCCTCGGCGTCGCCTCGCTCGTGGGCATGGCCGCCATCATCAAGGGCATGGAGAACGGGATGAAGGAGGCCATGGTCGCCATGGGCGGCGTGGACAAGGTGCTCCTCCGCATGCAGCCAGTCCCGGCGTGGCAGGACCACCTCGCCGACCAGGCGCCGGGCCGCACGATGGCCGACGTCATGGCCTTGCGGCGGAGCGCCCCGTTGATCCGCGTCGTCTCGCCCGAGATGGCCATCGAGGACATGACCCTGACCCGTGAAGGACGCCACGTGACGCCTTCCGAATGCGTCGGCGCCTGGCCCGCGGTCCTGGAGATGAACCTCCACACCGTCGCGCACGGACGCTTCTTCAACGACATCGACGAGACCGAGGCCCGCAGCGTCTGCGTCATCGGCACCGGCATCCGCGACGAGCTCTTCGGCAAGCCCGAGGATGTCGGACGCGAGATCGTGCCGCTGGGCGAGCGGATCCTGCTGAACGGCCAGCCGTTCACCGTCGTGGGCATGTTCGAGCACTACGAGAGCGAACAGGAATCCAAGGAGCGCGCGCTCCAGAAGATCCAGGGCAAGCAGGCGCAGACCGGTCCGAAGCGCCAGAAAGGTTGGGGCAAACGGGGCGGATGGGCCTTCTGGCGGAAGAACATGACCATCTACATCCCGCTCAACACCGCGTGGGTGAAGTTCCGCGCCATCGGCGACAAGGACGGCATCCTCGATCCCCGCCTGAGCGACATCGACCTCAAGGTCGTCGGCCTCGACCAGCTGGAGCCCGCGCTCCAGCAGGCGCGCAACGTCCTGATGTCGACCCACCACGGAATCGAGGACTTCACCTTCGAGACCCAGGAGAACCAGCTCGAGAACATCAACAAGCAGATCTCGAACGCACGGCTGAGCGGCGGCATCATCGCGGTGATCAGCCTGCTGGTGGGCGGCATCGGCATCATGAACATCATGCTCGCCAGCATCAACGAGCGCATCCGCGAGATCGGCACCTGCAAGGCGATCGGCGCGACCGGCCTCGACATCTTCACCCAGATCCTGGTCGAGAGCGTGGTCGTGTCGCTGGTCGGCGCGGCGCTCGGCGTGGCCGCCAGCTACGCTTTCGTCGAGGTGCTCCAGGTCCTCACGCCTTCGGCCAACACGCCGGTCATCACGACGTCCGCCATGTTCGTCGGTGTCGGTTTCAGCGCCCTGGTCGGCGTGCTCGCCGGGTTGATCCCGGCGTTCAAGGCCGCCCGCTTGGACCCCATCCAGGCGCTCCGGTACGAGTGAGCGATGCAGTCCCGCGGTGTCCCGCGGCGTCCCTTGTCCGGCTCTGTCCCGCCCGATAGCGTCCCGCCCGATGAGCAAGGCGTTCACGCGCGAAGACGACGATGCTCCGGAACCGCCCCCGCGGCCGCGCCGGGTCTCTTCGCTGCCCTTCGGGACGAAGAACTACATCACCGCGGACGGGGCCGCCCGGTTGCGTGACGAACTGGCCCGCCTCGTCGAGGTCGAGCGTCCCTCTATCACCGCCGCGACGGGGGATCCCGAAGCCACCGAACATCGCTCCGCCGTCGACGCCCGCATCGGGACGATCGAGCAGGTGCTTGCGTCCGCCGTGGTCGTCGAGCCTCCGGCGCCGCCTTGGGACGAGGTCCGCTTCGGCGCCTGGGTCGGCACCAGGGACCGCCGCGGCGAGACGACCACCTATCGGATCGTCGGCGTGGACGAGACCGACCTGGACCATGACCTCGTGAGCTGGATCTCTCCGCTGGCCAAGGCGCTGTTGAACGGACGGATCGGCCAGCGCGTCCGTCTCCGCCTTCCTGGCGGCGACGAGGAGCTGGAGATCACCGGGATCCGCTATCGCTGAGGTGCCGTTCGGGCTGCCGGGTAACTTGGCCGTTCCCATCGATCTTGGACGCTGGTACGCATCGGCATGCTGAAGTCCATCGCGGTCGCCGTGTTCTGTGCATTCGTGACCTCTCCACCTGCCGCTGCCCAGAACCTCGCCGAACGGCTCGGCTACCAGGCCACCGACAAGCTGCTCATCGTGAACGGCGACGATGTCGGCATGTGCCACACGGCCAACCTCGCCACCATCGACGCGCTGGAGCGCGGCCTGATGCGGAGCGCCACCATCCTCGTGCCGTGCCCGTGGTTCCTGGAGATCGCCAACTACGCGAAGGCGAATCCGGAGAAGGATTTCGGCGTGCACCTGTGCCAGACCAGCGAGTGGCAGACCTATCGTTGGGGACCGGTGGCGTCCAGGAACGAGGTCCCGGGCCTGATCGATCCCGAGGGCTACTTCTGGCACGAGACGCCGCAGGTCTATGCCAAAGCCACGCCCGAGGAGGCCTACCAAGAGGCGCGGGCGCAGGTGCGGAAGGCGCTCGCCGCCGGCGTGGACGTGACGCATCTCGATTCCCACATGGGCGTGCTCCAGTATCGGCCGGATTATCTGGAGCAGTATCTCCGCCTCGCGGTCGAGTTCGACCTGCCGGTGCGGATGGCCTCGCAGGCGACCTTCGAGAAGAACGGGCAATCCGGCTGGCGCGAGAAGTTCGCGGCGAAAGGCATCTTGTTCACCGACGATTTCATCTTCGACATCGAGTACAAGGGCGCGCAGGACGTGAAGCCCGTCTGGATGAGACGTCTGACCCAACTGAAGCCGGGCGTCACCGAGCTGTTCATCCATGCCGGCAGCCCGACGGACGAGCTCAAGGCCGTCACCGGGAGCTGGGCGGTCCGGTCGGCGGAACACGACACGTTCACGACGGACGCCGACCTCAAGGCGCAGCTGGAACGCGACCACGTGAAGCTCATCGGCTACCGCCCGATCCGCGAGCTCCAACGCAAGCTCCGGAAAACGCGCGACGGGAAGTAGCGGGCCGGTCGGGTCGGCGGGTTTCCATGCTTGGCGCCCTCCCGGTGCGCCCTAGCCTGTGCGCATGTCGAAGAAATCGGCCAAGATCGCCGAGCTCGTCGCCGGTCTCCACGGCGGCACGCACGACGCCCGTTACCTCGGGTATTTCGCCTGCTTCAACCAGCAGCTGTTCTTCGAGGCCCATGACGTTCTCGAAGAGCTCTGGCTCGCGCAGGGCAAGACCGGTCCCGACCATGCCTTCCACAAGGGCCTGATCCAGCTCGCCGGCGCGTTCGTGCATCTGCAGAAGCAGCGGCTGCGTCCCGCGGTCGCGCTGTTCGACCTCGCGGACGCCAACCTCAGGCGCTATCCGGTCGCCCATGCCGGGCTCGACCTCGCCGCGATGCTGGCGCTGATCGCGGATTGGCGCGCGCGCATCGTGGACCACGGGTTCGAGGTCAACCCGTTGCGTCCCGAGGCTCCCCCGGTGCTCGTGCTGCCGGTCGCGTGATCAGTGGCGGAAGTGGCGGTGGCCGGTGAAGACCATCGCCATGCCGCGGTCATCGGCGGCCTTGATGACCTCCGTGTCGCGCATCGATCCGCCCGGCTGGATGGCCGCCGTCGCGCCGGCCTCGGCCGCGGCGATGAGGCCGTCGGGGAAAGGGAAGAACGCGTCGCTGCAGACCACGCTGCCGGCGAGGGAAAGCTTCGCCTCGCCCGCTTTCCACACGGCGATGCGGCTGGAATCCACGCGGCTCATCTGACCGGCGCCGACGCCGAGCGTGCGGTCCGGGCCGGTGTAGGCGATGGCGTTCGACTTGAGATGCTTCACCACGCGCCAGCCGAAGAGCATCGCCTTGAGCTCGGCGTCGGTGGGCGGGCGCTTCGTCACGATCTTGAGGTCGGCCACGCGGGTCCCCTTCAGGTCGCGCTCCTGCCAAAGGAACGACTCGGCGCCGACGCTGCGGACATCACACGGCGCGGCGGCCGCGGGGTCCTTGAGCACCTTGAGCAGGCGCAGGTTCTTCTTCTGCTGGAGCAACGCGAGGGCGTCCGGCGTGAAATCCGGTGCGATGATGACCTCGCTGAAGATCTCGGCGATGGCCTCGGCACAGGCGCGGTCGAGCGTCTGGTTCACCGCGATGATGCCGCCGAACGGCGCCTGCCGGTCGGTCGCGTACGCGCGGTCCCACGCCTCGCGCAGCGACCCGCCCTGGCCGACGCCGCACGGGTTGGTGTGCTTGAGGATGGCCAACGTCGGACCGTCGTCGCGGAATTCGCCGATGAGCGCCGCCGCGGCGGTGAGGTCGAGGATGTTGTTGTAGGAGAGTTCTTTCCCGTGCAGTTGGGTGAAGTAGTCGCGGAACTTGCCGTAGAGCGCGGCCTTCTGGTGCGGGTTCTCGCCGTAGCGCAGGGGCTGCGCCAGCGGTGCGGAGATGGCCAAGGTGGGCAGCGGGGCGGTCCCGGAGGAGAACTCCTTGGTGAGATGCGCCGCGATGGCCGCGTCGTAGGCGGCGGTGCGGGCGAAGACCTTGGCGGCGAGCGTGCGGCGCAGCTCCAGGGTCGTCTCCCCGGTGGCCTTCACCATCTCGGCGACCGGCGCGTAGTCGGCGGGATCGACGATGACCGTGACCGAGCCGTGGTTCTTCGCCGCGCTGCGGAGCATCGACGGTCCGCCGATGTCGATGTTCTCGATGGCGTCGTGCAGCGTGACGTCCGGCTTCGCGACGGTCTGCTCGAACGGATAGAGGTTCACCACCACCAGGTCGATGGGAGGGATGCCGTGCCGCTGCACGGTCGCCACATGCTCCGCGTCCTCGCGCAGATGGAGCAGGCCGCCGTGGACCTTCGGGTGGAGGGTCTTCACCCGGCCGTCCAGCATCTCCGGGAAACCGGTGTAATCGCTCAGCTCGATGACCGCGAGGCCCTCGGCCCGCAGGGCCTTCGCGGTGCCGCCCGTCGAGACGAGCTCGACGCCCGCATCCGCGAGGACGCGGGCGAAGGGGACGAGGCCGGACTTGTCGGAGACGGAGAGGAGCGCGCGGGTGATCTTCGGCATAGAAGGCGCGGAGACTTCTCAGCGGACAACGGGCCGTCAACCGTGGAAACCGGCCGCGCGCGGACGCGGTCAGATCCGCGTGATGACGTCGTCCGGCAGGAAACGGACCTTCTTGGTCGTGGCGTATTTGTCGTCGGCCGCGCGATAGCCGGCGGCGCAGGCGACGACCGTGGCGTAGCCGGTGCCGGCGAGGCCCAGGACCTCGTCGTACTTGGCGGGTTCGATGCCCTCCATCGGGCAGGCGTCGACACCGAGCAACGCCGCGCCGGCCATGAACTGTCCGAGCGCGATGTAGATCTGATGCGTCTGCCAGTTGTCCAGATAGCCGGCGGCGCGGGCCTTCTCGATGCTCCCGAGCATGACGTTCTTGAAGCCGGCCAAGGAATCCACCGGGATGCCGCGGACCTCGGCGGTGCGCGCGAGGTAGCGGTCGAGGTCGGCCTCGCCGAGACCGCGCTTCACCGCGAACACCACGAAGTGCGAGCAATCGGCCGGCTGTGTCTGGCCCCACGAGACGGGGACGAGCGAGGCCTTCACCGCGGGGTCGGTGACGACGATGAACTTCCACGGCTGGATGCCGAAGGAGCTCGGGCTGAGCACGAGCGCCTGTTCCAGCGCGGACCAGAGGTCGGCGGGGATCTTGCGCGCGGAGTCGAACTTCTTGGTGGCGTAGCGCCAGTTCAACGCGTCGAGCAGCTGGGAGGACGGGATGGGGGTCATGGGTGCGGAGGTGTTCGGTTCGAGTTGTGGTCGCCGGAAACGGCGCCCGAAAGTAACGGCCGCCGCGGACCTCGCAAGGGGCCCTGGATGCGCTTCGGTTCGCCGGTCCGCGGCGTGCCTCCGCGCTCGGCGCCGACGCGTGTCCGCAAAAGGAATCTGTTTCGCCTTCGTCGCCGGGGCCGGTAGGTTCCATCCGCGACCTTGATGCGATCCCGGCCCTTCATCGCGCTGCTGAACTCCGTCCTCGCGGCGGCGGCGTTGCTGTCCCCGGTGCGGCCGGCCGCAGCGGAGGCCAAGTTCGATCTCGAGGCGCGCAAACAGAAGCAGGCGTGGCTCTGGGAAGCTCCGAAGCGACAGGTGCCGCCGGCGGTGAAGGACGAAGGCTGGCCGCTCGGCGCCGAGGACCGCTTCATCCTGCGTCGGTTGGAGGATGCCGGGCTCTCGCCTTCGCCCGCTGCCGACGACCGGACATGGCTCCGGCGCGTCCACTTCGCGCTCACCGGGCTTCCGCCGGACCTGGACGAGATCTCGGTCTTCTTGGCGGACACGAAGCCCGGAGCGCGCGGACGGGTCGTCGAACGGCTCCTGGCTTCACCGCATTTCGGGGAACGATGGGCTCGGCATTGGATGGACCTGATGCGCTACGCGGAATCCCGCGGGCACGAGGGCGACTACACCATCGCCAACGCGTGGCACTATCGCGACTACCTCGTCCGCGCCTTCAACGCCGATGTCCCGTACGACCGGTTCCTCGCCGAGCATCTCGCGGGCGACCTCGTCCCGGAACCGCGCCTGCGTCCCGGCACGGACATCAACGAATCTGTCGTCGCCACCGGTTGGGCCTTCCTCGGCGAGGAGAACCACTCGCCAGTGGACATCCGTCAGGACGAGTGCGAGCGGGTCGACAACAAGATCGATGTCTTCAGCAAGACCTTCCTCGGCCTGACCATCTCCTGCGCCCGTTGCCACGACCACAAGTTCGATCCCATCCGAGCGCAGGACTACTACGCGATGAGCGGGTTCTTCCTCGGCTCGGGCTTCCGGCAGGTCCGCTTCGAGGCGATGGAGAACAACCGCAAGATGGCCGCGGAGCTCGCGGACCTGCGCCGGCGTTCCATGCCTGGGATCCTCCGTGAGATCGCCGAGGCGAACCGGCCGGGTCTGGGCAACGTGGCGGCGATGCTGGTCGCCGCGGGCGATGTCCTGGCCGACGCCTCGCCGGCCGCGGTAGGGACCGTGGCACGCAAGCACTCGCTCGACGCGGAGAAGCTCGGGCATTGGGTGGCGCGGCTCCGCGATGCGACGACCAACTCGGCGGATCCTCTGCAGCTCTTGGCGGCCGGGTCTCCGCCCGTCGCGACCGCGGCAGGGCTACCGGCCGATGCCCGGGTGGTCGCCGATTTCACGGGCCCGGGGCGCCAACCGTGGAAAGTGGATGGCGAAGCGTTCGGACCGGGTCCGGTGGCCGCCGGCGAGGTCGTCCTGGCCCACGGCACGAACGGCCCCGTTGCTCGCGTCATGCGCTACGGTTCAGCCCGGCGCGACCTGTTCTGGTCGCGGCTGAAGACCGCGCCGGGCAACGAGGACGATTCGGGCCGTTTGGCCGCGACCTCGCGCTCGGGCCAGACTTTGTCCACGCCCACGGTGACTCTCGGTGCGGGCAAGCTGCATTACCTGATGCGCGGCAAGGCGCGTGTCTATGCCGCGGTCGATTCGCACATCATGCTCGAAGGCCCGCTCCATGGCCGGCTCGTGCAGAAGTTCGACAGCGGCCCGGATGCCGGCCCGCGCTGGCTCACCCATGACCTGACCGATTACAGCGGGCACCGGGCCCAT
>CANGMH010000109.1 GCA_947454005.1 Verrucomicrobiota bacterium | reverse complement strand
CGGGATGGGCCGGCATGTCGGCGTCATCATCGCCGCGGTCCTCCTCGGCGTCCTCTCCGAGACGCTGCGGAGCTTCGGCGACTACCGGATGATCATCTACTCGCTGCTGCTCATCGTGCTGATGCTCACCCGGCCGCAAGGGCTGTTCATCTGGCCGCTGTGGAAGAGGAAGTCCACCTGATCGCCGATGACGCCGCTCCTCCAACTCGACCAGGTGACCATCCGTTTCGGCGGCCTGACGGCGGTCTCGGAGGTCTCGGCCACGGTCGATGAGCGCGAGCTGGTCGGGCTCATCGGCCCGAACGGCGCGGGCAAGACGACGTTGTTCAACATGGTCACCGGCGTCTACCAGCCGACCGCGGGGCGCATCGCGTTCGACGGCCGGCCGACCGCGGGGCTGAAGCCCTTCGACCTGACCGCCCGCGGGATCGCCCGGACGTTCCAGAACATCCGCCTGTTCCCCAGCCTCACCGTCTTCGACAATGTCCGCGTCGCCTTCCATCTGCATCTCCGGCACGACGCCACGCACTCGCTGACGCGCGGACTGAAGTTCCGGACCGAGGAGGCGGAGCTACGGGAGCGCACCCGCGACCTGCTCGGCATCTTCGGCCTGGAGCGCGTGCAGGACGAGCCGGCGAAGAGCCTCCCGTACGGCGACCAACGCCGGCTCGAGATCGTCCGCGCCCTGGCGACGCGGCCGAAGCTGCTGCTCCTCGACGAACCCGCCGCCGGCATGAACCCGGCCGAGAAGGTCGAGCTGATGAAGCTCATCCAGTTCATCCAGGAGAAGTTCAAGCTGGCGATCCTCCTCGTGGAGCACGACATGAAGGTCGTCATGGGGATCTGCCAGCGGATCCATGTGCTCGAATACGGCCGCAAGATCGCCGAAGGCACACCGGCCGGGATCCGGGCGGACCCGGCGGTCATCGCGGCCTATCTCGGCCAAGAACACGCTTGATCGGATGAACAACGAAGACGCGAGGACGCGAAGGCCGATGCAACCAGTTCTTCCCTCGGCGCCTTCGCGCCTTCGCTGTTAGCCCATGCTGGAGATCCGAAATCTGACGGTGAACTACGGCGCCATCACCGCGCTGCACGACGTGTCGTTGCGCGTGGAGGCGGGGTCCATCGTCACGCTCATCGGCGGCAACGGCGCGGGCAAGACGACCACGCTCCGCGCCATCTCCGGCATGGTGAAGCCGAAGTCCGGCCGGATCCTCTTCGAGGGACGTGACATCACCGGCGTCCCGGCCCACAAGCTCGTCGGACAGGGGCTCGCCCATTCGCCCGAGGGCCGGATGGTCTTCGCCAACCTGACGGTGCTGGAGAACCTGCGGATGGGCGCCTACCTCCAGCGCGACAAGGCCGTGATCGCTCGCGAGCTGGAGTTCGTCTTCGCCACCTTCCCGCGCCTACAGGAACGTGCCGCCCAACTCGCCGGCACCCTTAGCGGCGGAGAACAACAGATGCTCGCCATCGGTCGCGCCCTGATGAGCCGCCCGAAGTGCCTGCTGCTCGACGAACCGTCGCTCGGCATCGCTCCGCTGCTGGTGAAATCGATCTTCGCGCAGATCGTGGAGCTCAACCGCGTGCGCGGCCTCACGATCCTCCTCGTCGAACAGAACGCGAACCTCGCGCTGGAGATCTCCAGACGCGGCTACGTGCTCGAGACCGGCCGGGTGATCCTGGCCGATGATGCGGCCAAGCTCCGCGCCGACCCGCAGGTCCGCGACGCCTACCTCGGCGGCTAAGGGTGCCCGGCCACCCGGACGGCTGGCATTGGGACAACCGGGCGGCGTTTGGCCCAGCGGACCGGATCCTTCCGTCACATCGCGGCACCGCACATCGGCCGTTCCCGGCTGGAACCTGCGTTTTTCCGCGTTTTCGCGGGCAAAAGGGCCGCACGAGACCGCGGCATCCCTTGTGCATGGACCCACGCAGAGCGACGCCAAGACGGCGACGCACAGAAAACCGAGATCCATCCATATCCATATGAAACTCCTCGTTCCCGCACGCCAGAACAGCACCTATCCCGCCGGTCCCTTCTTCAATCTCAGCCAAGAACTCGAACGCCTGTTCGGTCCCCGGCTCGCCGACACCGATCGCTCCGAGCGCGGAGGATGCCCGACGGCTTTCACGCCCGCGCTGGAGCTCCGCGAAGACGCCGACAGCTACCAGGTCGGTGTCGAACTACCCGGCGTCGACAAGAAAGACGTCGAGGTGACCCTGCACGACGGCGTCCTCTCGATCTCCGGTGAGCGCAGACAGGAGACCGAAGCGAAGGAAGGCACCTACGTCCGCACGGAACGCAGCTACGGCCGCTACCAGCGCCAGGTCTCCTTGCCGCAAGCGGTCGACGCCGCCGCGATCAAGGCCACCTACAAGGACGGCGTGCTCACCATCACGCTGCCTAAGACCGCCGAGGCCAAGCCCAAGCCGATCAGCATCACGGCGGAGTGACGTCGGCGACGATCCCCGGGGTACACTTCCACGGCGATCGCGTCGGACACAGGCGACACCACGGCGACCCCGGCAACGGGGTCGCCGTCTTCGCTTGGCGGGACGCCGGCGAAGCACGACCCGCTCACCGTGACCGGTGCGCGGATCACAGTTTTGTTCCACCCAGCACCGTGTCCCGGATGACCGAGTAGATATCCGTCGACGCCAGCTCGCTGCCGGGCAAGGCCGCCGGTGAGATCACCAGCGGCCAGTCGTCCCGGCTCGCCGGGCGGCAGCCGTGCGATCCCTTGACCAGCGTCGCGTCGAGCGGGATCACATCCATCAGCATGCGGAAGCCGAGCTTCTTCTGGAGCAGCCGCCACCCGATCTTCGCCTTGGCGGCGAGAGGCGACAGCGCGGGATCGAGGAACAACTCCACCGGGTCGTAGCCCGGCTTGCGATGGATGTCCACGCAGCGCGCGAAGTCCGGCGCCTTCGCGTCGTCCATCCAGTAATAGTAGGTGAACCATGCGTCCTCCTCGGCCACGGCGACCAGGTCGCCCGCCCGCGGATGCGCGACGCCGTTCGCGACCTTGTCGGCTTGGTCCCACACATCCGCGACGCCAGGTATGCTCTCCAACAGTTCCCTCACCTCCCGGAGCAACGCGCGGTCGGTGACGTGGACATGGGCCACTTGGTGGTCCGCGACGGCGAAGACCTTCGAGTTGCCAGCATCGAGGAGCTCCAGGCCGAGCTCCTCCTTCACCGTCAGCCAACCGCGTCGGCGGAACTCGCGGTTGAGATGGACCGGCTTGTCCACCGGCGTGATGCCGTATTCGCTCAGCACGATGGGCGTCACGCCGCGCTTCGCGTAGAAGTCCAGCAGGTCGCCGACGATGGCATCGATGGCCCGCAGGTCGGGCACCACCTCCGGTCTCGGAGGATGGCCCGCGCACCGCGGGTCGTAGGGACCGTGGCGTTGCAGGTTGTAATCGAGGTGCGGCAGGTAGACGAGGCCGAGCGTCGGCGAATGCTTCTCCTCGATCCACCTCGCCGAGGCCGCGATCCAGCGCGTCACGCAATCCGGTCCGCCCTGCGGCGAACTCAGTCCCGCCGCCGGCCCCCAGAAACCGGCGAAGGGGAACTCGCCGAGATCGCGCTTGATCGCCGGCCGGATGTCGTAGGGCCACGAGTAGATGTCGAAGAATTTCCTGCCGTCCGCGGGATACATCGGCCGCGGCGTGATCGACCAATCGGCGGTGGAATACATGTTGTACCACCAGAAAAGCTTCGCGCATGTGAAGCCCGGGCGCAGCGCCCGCAGCTCGTCCCACACCTTCGGGCCGGCGACGACCCGGTTGGACTGCTTCCAGAACTGCACCTCCGACAGCTCGCGGTCGTACCAGCCGTTGGCGACGATGCCGTGGTCGGTCGGTCGCCGGCCGGTGACGTAATCGGATTGCGCGGTGCAGGTCACCGCCGGGAACGCCGGGTCGATCACCGCGTGGTGACCGAGCCGGAGGAAGTCGCGGATCCGCGGCGTGTGCTCGCCGATCAGCCCCCGGGTGAGGCCGACGACATCGAGGACGACGGTGCGTGTCATGCGCCGAGTGTCGGCGAGCGCGCGGCCGGCGACAACCTCCGCCTCGCCGCCCGGTCGCGCCTGCGCGCTTGCGGCACCTTCGGCCGATATGGCAGAACCCGCGCCGGTGCATTCATTCCACTATTCCGGCCGCGACCTGTACTGCGAAGACGTCTCCTTGGCGGCGCTCGCCAAGAAGCACGGGACACCGCTGTACGTCTACTCGCAGGCCACCTTGACCGGCCATTTCACCAAGCTCGACCAGGCGCTCGCCCCGCTGCCGCACCTGGTCTGCTTCGCGATGAAGTCGAACTCGAACCTGGCGGTGATCCGCACGCTCGCCGACCTCGGCAGCGGTTTCGACACCGTGAGCGGCGGCGAGATCCAGCGCGTCATCGCCGCCGGCGGCGACCCGCGGAAATGCGTCTTCGCCGGCGTGGGCAAGACCGAGGAGGAGATCGCCTTCGCGCTCCGGCAGGACATCTACAGCTTCAACGTCGAATCCGAGGCCGAGCTCAAGCGCATCAGCAAGGTCGCGGTGAAGATCAAGAAGATCGCCCCGGTGGCCGTCCGCGTGAACCCGAACGTCGACGCCGGCACGCACGCGAAGATCACCACCGGCACCTACGCCAACAAGTTCGGCATCGCCTTCGAGCAGATCGGCGACGTCTACGCCCGCGCCGCCAAGCTGCCCAACCTGCGCCTCCGGGGACTGCAGATGCACATCGGCTCGCAGCTCACCGACGTCACCCCGTTCCGCAAGGCGGTCGAGAAGGTCGTCCCCTTGGTGACCGAGCTGAACGCCCGCCACGGGTTCGATTTCTTCAGCGTCGGCGGCGGCATCGGCATCGTGTACGACCCTGCGCTCGCCAGCGGCGACGCCAAGTGGTGGAAGACGCCCGAGGGCAAGAAGGTGCTCACCCCGCAGACCTACGCAAACGCGCTGGTGCCGCTGCTCAAGCCGCTCGGGCTGCGCATCCTGCTCGAGCCCGGCCGCTTCATCACGGGCAACGCCGGCGTGCTCGTCACCCGCGTCGAGTTCATCAAGAAGACCGGCAAGAAGAACTTCGTGATCGTGGACGCGGCGATGAACGACCTCATCCGCCCGGCCTTCTACGACAGCTACCACGAGATCGTCCCGCTCACCAAGAAGGGCGGCGCGCTCGTGTCGTCCGACGTCGTCGGACCCAGCTGCGAGTCCGGCGATTTCTTCGCCAAGGACCGTCCCCTGGCCAAGGTGGGCGAAGGCGACCACCTGGCGCTGCTCAGCGCCGGCGCCTACGGCTCGGTGATGGGCAGCACGTACAACAGCCGGCCGCTTGCCGCCGAGGTGCTGGTGAACGGCAAGAGATCCGCCGTCGTGCGCCGTCGCCAACCGGTCGCCGAGATCTGGCGCGACGAGGCGCTGACGCCTTGGCAATGAACGAAGGCCGCGAAGGCGCCTTGACCTGACGGCACCCGTCCCCGGATGTGTGCTTGACCAGCGGCCCCGACTCCACGCTCACTGACCGCGAAAACGCAACGTAGACCCATGAGCACCCCTGCCAGCGTTGGATCCCGGCTGACCGTATTCGATTGGCTCAACCGGGTGCTCGTCGTCCTCATCGTGCTCGCGGTCCTCGGCGCGATCGGGGTCAACTACCTCCCGCTCATCCGGCAGGACCAGAACCTCCGGGAGAAGCTGGAGCGCAGCAAAGAGGAGGTCGCCAAACTGGATGCCGAACTGAAGAAGGTCGTGGACGAGATCCAGTCGTTGAAGACCGATCCGCGCCACGTCGAGCGCAAGGTCCGCGAGCTCGGCTACGCCAAGCCGGACGAACTCGTCGTCACCTTCCGCGACGCCAAGGGCGAGCCTTCCCGACGCTGACGACCGGTCCGCGCCGCACCTCCTATCCGCGCGCCGGAAGCCCCCTCCGACCAGAGGTCCACGGAGGCAACATCGTCCTCCTGAGCATCACCGTTCCGGCGTCGCTGTCGCCGCAGCTTCGGCATCCACGGTCCTGGCTGCCCCGACGTTCAATCGGGATAGTATCGCGGCTCTTCACCGGGAGACGGTTGGGAGCTTGGCTCGAACCGCGTCACCCGACGGAACCGTTCGCCCGGCTTTGGGTCCCAGTTGCGCCATGATGTGGGATCGGTGTCGGCTACCCGGGAGCGCGGGCCTTCGCCGTTCCCGTTCAGCGCCGTGACCCAATATTCCGCCAACGGAGGCTCGCCGACGGCAGGCGTCGAAGACGGAACGCTGGCGGGCCCGCGGATCCCGGCACGTCGGTCGAGATAGGACCGCTCCGTCCCTTGGTACAAGAGCGTGGCGACCCTCTCCGTCCGATACCGGGCGTAGAGGCGGTATCCGGACGCTCCCAAGATCTCGCCCCAACTGAGGACGGCCGCGCCTTCGGACAATGCCACACGCAAACCGTCGGGTGCCGCCGGCGGCTCTTTGCTGACGTACAACGGATACGCCGGTCCAGGCGCGCTGGCATGCTCGTCGTTCACGGCGGTCACGCGCACGTGGACTTTCTCGCCATCCCGAAGCCCCGTGACCGAGAGCTGGTCGATCGTCCCCGTCAGCACCTCCGTCCAAGACGCTCCCCCGTCGCGGCTCAACCCGAGCCGGTATCGGGTCGCCGAAGCGACCGGGCCGACGACCACACGGCCGCCGCCGGCGAAATCCTCCGTCCGCACGATGACCGGCGCGGACGGGACGGGCATCGAGCCGGTCAGTTCCCAATGGTGCCGGCCTGCCGGTAGGTCGATCCACAACGCCCCGGAAGCGCGCCGCGCCGTCCGGGCCTCGCCGTCCACGTGGAAGACCGCCTTCTCCGGAAGCCCGGACGCGACGATCCGGACGCTCGAAGCCGTCGGCGCGAAGTATTCGCCGGACGGGGCGTCGCCCGGGACGATGGAACCGCTGAAACCGAGATCGGTGTCCTCGGTGGTGACGATGAATCCCGGCACCCCGATCCTCGTGCCGTGGAAGAGCGCGAACCGGACCGCCCCCGCGGTCTTCCGGACCAGACCGGCGGTGCCGTCGAAGACGCAGCCCTCCGCGTCGAAGCGGACCGGCCCGGAGTCGCGGAACACCAGGTCCTCGGCTCCCGGCAGATGCACGCGGCAGCCGAACGGTGCGACCTCGGCCCGGACGTCCTTGCGGTGGCTGACCACCGCGAGCGAATCGCCGAGCCCGTCGAACCACATCCCGGTGCTCGAAGCGGTGGACAGCTCCGTCCGCTGCGTCTCGCGGTTGCCCACCGCGCCGCGCAGCAGTTGGATCTCCGGGAGCTTGTCGCCCTTGCGCACGAACCAGGAGAGCCGATGCGTGAGGGCCTGATGCGCGACGCTGTCGTGGAGCACGAAGTATTCGTGGCCCGCGAGCAGCACGCTGCGGCCGAGGAATTCCGGCGCCGAGTACGACCCCGGACCGGTGCGCGGCACGATCTCGGCGAACTGCGCGGTCCCGAGGTCGTAGAGCGGTCGGGACAGCACGTTCATCCCGATGGAGTGGAAGCGGCCGCTCTTGTAGACGCCGAAGTTCGTGCAGAATTCCGTGTCCTCGTCGTCGCGGTCGCCGACGTCCTCGGGCGCCGTATAGCTGTAGGACCTGCCGCCGGCGTAGAAATACAGGATGCCGCAGCCGCCTTCGCCGGCCCGGCCCCAGCGGTAGTTCGGCCCGGAGTCGATCTGCTGGAGATGGACCGACAACTCGTCCCGGGTCCCGACCGCCGCGCGGAGGACGACGCCGTAGCCGGTGTGCTTCGCGCTGCGCATGTGCGGATCGGTGCCGCGGTTCTCCGGCAATCGGTACATCACGTCCCACGGACCGCGGCGACCGGGAGGCCCCTCCATGTCGTTGGAGGTCGGGCGGGCCGCCCACATCGCGTGCTCGGCGGCGAGCGGCGCGTAGCGGCGGAGGCATTGGCCGAGATGCCAGAGCTCGCGTGGCGGGATCCGCTGCTCCGAGTGGGCTCCTTGCGGCGGATGCACCCGGGCCGGTCCTCCACCCGGCGGCACGACTCCCCATTCGCGCCCTTGGTCCACGGCCTTGAGGTTGCTGTACCCGTCCGGCGATTCACCGTCGAACGGCGCCGAGAGCGCGGAGACGAGCCAATCCGCCAACCACGCGACCTGCGGCGAGGCCAGACGTTCGTGGCCGTCCCGCTGTTTCAGCAGGAACGAGGTCCGCAGCGTCGGCCCGAGGAAGGCCCACACGTACGTGCCCAGGTTCTCCGTCCACCGGCCCCCGAGCGCGTCCCATGCCTTGACCGGCGGACGCGTGTGGAAGCGCGTGTTGAGCTCCACGCACTTCTCCCAGTGGTCGGCCCAGGTCGACGCCATCGGATGCGCGGGGAACAGGCACGCCATCGAGGGAGGCACCGACTTGACGTCGGCGAGGAAGTTCGGATGTCCCGCGAGCATCCCGACGACGGGCATGAACTCGTCGCCCGCATGGACATGGGCGAGCAGCAGGAACATCGCCGTCAACCGCCGACGCTGGCGGTCCGTGAGGTCGCCGACCGCGAGGTTGAAGCCGTCCACCCAGCCCGGGATCTGCCGGCTGGGGACCGGGCTGAAGTTCACGATGCTCCGGCCCGGGATCGGTCCGTGCCCCGCCATCTGCCGAGTGCCGGACACGGCCAAGGTGCAGGCGTACGCCGACGTCATCACCCGCCGCTCCAGTTCGGCCGGATCCTGCGGGCGTCCGCCCTCCAGCATCGGTCCCGCCTGCGGTGCGTCCTTCGGATACGTGAGCACCCAGTCCTTGACCCGGTCGAGGTCGAGCGATCCGTGGCGGTTCTGCAGAAACAGGGTGTGCGAGGTGAACGTGAGCGGCACCGCGTAGGTCGCGCCTTCGTGCGGCACCTTCTGGAAATCCCGTTCCAGCCGCGCCATGGCCTGCTTGTCCAGATCGTGGTCGTAGAACGCGAGGCAGGTCGAACGGCGGCCCCGGGCCAGCGGCCACTTCCAGACGAACCGGCCCGCGAGCCGGTGGTAGCGGACCAGCAACGTGGGCGACACGACCTCGCAGGCGTAATCGTGGTCGCACCAACCGGAGACGTCGTCGATGAACACGCCCAGCGCGTCGCCGGACTTCTCGTTCCAGAAATTCGCCCACGTTCCGGTGCGGAAGTTCCCCGGCGCGCGCTCGTAGATGCCGAGCGAGAACGGCAGCTGACCCGCAGGGAGCGGCTCCTTCTCGAGCTTCCAGCGCTCGTCGATGCGTTCCCACGGGTACTCCTCGTAGGGGCGGACCTCGTCGGAGAGCGGGAACGGATGGTTCGGCGCCTGCCGGTGGGTCGCGCCGAGATCCGTCCAATCCATCACGGCTTCGCCGCGGACACCGATCGGCAGGCCTTCCATGTCCTCCTGGAAACGGATGAACTCCATCCCGGCCTCGCACCGGACGCAGGCGACGTAGCGGGCCCCTTTCGCGGACTCGTACGCCAATTCATAGGTGATCGACAGCGGACCCGACTCCACGCGACGGGCCACGATACGGACGATCCGGTCCCCGTCGATCCGGAGCGTGGACGTGCCCCGCCAAGGCCCGCCACGAGACATCTGCAGGACGGGCCCCGGAGCGTCGCCGCGGACCTTGCGGCTGGCCGGGATCCGCACACGCACCGCGCCGGAATCGAGGACGATGGTGTCGCCGTCGCGATGCTCCTTCACCTGCGGCGCATGGCGGACCGGCGTGGTGGCCGCCGAAAGGATGAATTCCCGGCGACCTCCGCTCGGCAGGTCGGAAAAGAACTTCAGCGTCGCCCGATGGCTGCCATCCGCCACCCGCGTTCCGCCGGAGAACTGGAACGGCACCGCTTCACCGGTCTCCGCGTTCCGCAGATCCCATCGGCTTGCATCGATCGCCTCATCGGACTCGATCGGATATCGGAGCAACGTGCGCGGCCACCAGTAGAACGGATGCTCCAGCACGTCCTCCAACACGAAGCGCGACGGCTTGGAGCGATCGAGCCTGACGTCGCCGGGCTTCGCGGGAAAAGATCCCGACGCCAGCAGGGCCGGCGTCGACAACGTGCCCGCGAGGGCGGCGAGGCTGATGCAGAATTCCCGGCGGTCCATGCGGTTTCTCTGGGGTGTGGAACGAGATCTGGAAGCACCGCACGGATACGGTTCCTCGGAGCGGCCCCGGCTGAGTGCTTGAGGAAACGGGTCCGGTCAATCCCGCCGTGACAAGGAATGCCATTCCCGCCTCCGCACCTCCAACCGGGGCATCGCACCTCGACGCGGCCGGCGAACAGCCAGTCCTCAGGATGGCGGAACCACCCGAGGAAGCCCGCCACCCGCCACCCGCCGGCTTTGCCTCGCCGATGGCCGCCGAGCATCAAAGAAGGAAGATGTCCTCCCTCACCCGCCGCCACCCCGACCTCCGCTCCCTTTCGACGATGCGCCGTGGGCCCATGCCCTACCCTGCCGCGGACCTTGACGTGCCGGGGTCGGCTGTCAGGTTGGCGGTGTTCCGTGAAGGGGGCGCACCGGTTTCGACTCGGGTGTCTTTCCTGCGACGGCATGCCGAGGATGGTCTGTTGGCCTCGTAAATCGTCAGACCAAAAAAGTAACTGCTAACGAAGAGTTGGCTCTCGCGGCCTAATCGGCTCGACGTCCGTCCCCGGACACCTGCTAGGGGGAACGGGCGCTATCAGCAGGAGTGGTCGGCGGCGGAGTTCGCGCGTCGTCGGCCGAGAAACTTCATGCGAGCTAGGCGAAGCTGTTCCATGTCGGCCGGTCACAGCTCCGCAGAAAATCCAGGTCGGCTAAGCATGTAGTGCGTTGCAGGTCGGCCGTCCAAGGACGCGGGTTCAACTCCCGCCGCCTCCACCACGGGGACTTTCCGCCCCGAGGACCCACCAGGTCCTCGGGGTTCTGCTTTTCCGGCCCGGGCCGCACGCCGCTTCACGGCCGCTTGCTCCCGTCCCCCGGCAAAAGAAAAACCGCCCTCCTGTCCGTCCTGTTCCTTGACGGAGCGCCAAGTAGTCCCGGCACATAGCCACGACGAGAAATCGGCGCGGCGCAACTTCCGTTGTCCGATACAGCCGCATTTGAACCGAGAGTGAGCGGAGGCACGGCCTTGGCAACGGAGCGGTCCGCTTCCAGCCCCGGCGGACCGGGGACGTTGCTCGGGGCACCCGTGGAACAAGCCGGAACGGCCGGACATCCCCATGATGGCCCTGATCGGGGAGCACCGGAGCGTGTCCTCGACGCAGGAGGATCCTGCCGCGAAATCGGGGCGAAGGACCGGAGGTCATCGCCTGCCACTCCGACAGCTTCGGGTCCGGCGAGTGCCCCGGACCCGGTGGTTCCTGCATCCGGCCGGTTTCGAGTATCCCGCGCGAGGACTGGTCGCGGACGACCTG